>JBKJUB010000076.1:0-3347 GCA_046590765.1 Sphingomicrobium sp.
GCGCGGACATAGGCGTCGGTGAAAACCGTCGCGCAGGCGCGGTTGAGGTGGGACCATTCGGGCAGCGTCAAATGCTGCACCGCAGCCGGCAGATCGTCATTATGCACGCCAACCGCCCGGACCTTGGTAAGCAGTATGTCCCACCCCTTGGCCTTGGGTAGCGCAATTTCCTCATTAACCCGCAAATGTGCGTCGGACGGCGGCCGCACGAACACCACCTCGCCGCCCCGCGCCCGGATCGCCGCAACCGCCTTCATCGCGCGCGCCATCCCCTTGGCGATCAGCGCCGCATCATAAGGTTTCTTCTCCTTGAAGCCCTTCCATGCCCAGCGAGTGCGCGCCCGATACGCCGGATCATATTCGACTCGCGGCCACATTCGGGTCGCTCGATTCTCGCCGACCTCAGCCACCTTCCAGATGTCGTGCTTCGGCCCTTCGACCCCGAGCCGGAAGTCTGGATCGAGCCGATGCGCGACGACGCTCAGCCGATGATTGGAATCGAGAAACGCCAGTCGCCGCTGGAGCATATGGTCAATCTCGATCCCGAGCCGGCCCGAGGGCGAGGTGAAATCGCCGCGTCGCTTCACATAGCCGCCATAGCCGTCGAACGGCTGGAAGAACATCGTGTCCGCCATCCCGACGATCAGCAGCCCGCGGAAATTCTGGTTGCTCGCGGCATCTTCGAGCAGGGTCAGCGCACTCGTCCCGTGGATCGCCAGCTGCACCGGACGCTTGCCGGTCAGCGCCTCGAACCGGTCGAGATCGGTATCGAACAGGATCCGCGAATCGCCGACGATCGCGACCTCGGCGCTGTCCGATCGGATGCGCTCCTTGACCCAGGCGACTTCGCTATTGTCGAGGTCCCCCGCGTGGAGCCCGATGCGCCGCGCATTGGCCTCCAGCCCGATCACACCAAGCGCCAGCGTGACCGCCACAAAAGTCATGATCCGGCCCCACGGCTGGCTCGGGGTGTCGCGCACCGGCACCGGCTGCGCCTCACCCGGACGATCCGATGCGGTCAGCCGCAGCCCGGCGGGAAGCGCGCCCTCATGCTTGAGCACGCCTTTTGGCTCAGAACTGGAAGTAGATGAAGGCACTGCCTTTCCCCTGTTCCGCGACGATCGCGATCGCCATTAAGGACCAGACCGCGCCGATCAGCCACGCCGGCGTCCGTTCGATCGCAATCTCCAGCGTCTTGTCGCGCATCGCCCAATGGGTGCCGACGATCCCGGTCACGATCACCATCGCATAAAGCATCGGTAGCGCAGCAATCATCCCGACCGGCTTGACCGCCAGTCCGGCCATCGAGGTCAGCATCTTCGCCGCAATCGTGAAATCCTTGGAGCGGAAGAAGACCCACGTCAGATTGATCAGCACGAAGGTGAGTGCGCCAAATGCGACCAGCATGCCCCGACCCGGTCGAAAACCCGCAAACCGCCCCTTGAGCCATCGCTCGGCCGATAAATAAACGCCGTGCAGCGCGCCCCATGCGACGAACGTCCAGTTCGCCCCGTGCCACAAGCCGCCGAGCAACATCGTTCCCATCAGCGCCATGTAAGTTCGCGCCTCGCCATGGCGGTTGCCGCCCAGCGGAATGTACAGATAGTCGCGCAGCCAGCTCGACAGCGTGATGTGCCAGCGCCGCCAGAAATCAGAGAAGCCAATCGCCGCATAAGGGAAGCGGAAATTGTCGGGCATCGCGAAGCCGAGGCATAACGCGACTCCGATCGCAGTCGTCGAATAGCCCGCAAAGTCGCAGAAGATTTGGCCGCTGAATGCAAGCGTCGCGACCCACGCGTCGAGCATCATTGGCACGCCTTCGCGCGCATCATACACTTTCTCGACCACCGGGCCGAGAAAGCCATCGGCCAACACCACTTTCTGGAACAGCCCGAGCGTGATCAACGCCAGCCCGAACAACAGCATCGAGCGGTTGGCGCGCTTGGGCTCGGCAAATTGCGGGACCAGCTCGGTCGGGCGCATGATCGGCCCCGCGACGAGGTGCGGGAAGAAGGTGACGAACAAGGCGTAATCGAGGAAATTCTTGGCCGGCCTGGCGCGGCGCAAATAGACGTCAAGCGTGTAGCTCAATGTCGCGAAGGTGTAGAAACTGATTCCGACCGGGAGCACGATCGAATATTGTGCGGGCTGATAGTCGATCCCCAGCGAGCCCGCGACGGCGATAAAATTATTGAGCAGGAACTGGCCATATTTGAAGAACGCCAGCATGCCGAGGTTGACCACCACCGAGGCCAGCATCCACATTTTGCGGGTTAGCGGCCGCTCCGATTTGACCATAGCCTGCGCCGCCCACCAATCGACGACGGTGGAAATCCACAGCAGGATCACGAACGGCGGATTCCACGCCGCATAGAAAATGTAGCTGGCAACCAGCAGAAAGGCTTTGCGCCCGGCCCACGGCAACCGCAGCTGCCACACCGCCAGCACGATCAGGAAAAATGCGACAAACGTCAGCGAATTGAAAATCATCGCGCGCGCTGCCCCCCGGTTGCGCAAAACTACGAATCGACCGGGCGAATCGCAGCGCGGACGGCGTTTGTTTAACTCAAATCAAGTGGGAGTCGAGCCGCTTATGCGACGGGCCAGTTTTCGATGATCTCGACGAACCGGCTCAGCCAGGCATTGGTCTGGTGCCCGTCGACGACACGATGGTCGATCGTCAGCGTAACATACGCCATCGGCCGGATAACAATTGCATCCTCGCCATTTTCCTCGATCACCACCGCCCGCTTCTGCAATTTGCCGACGCCAAGGATCGCCGCTTGGCCCGCATGGAGGATGATCGGCGACGCCAGCAGGCTGCCCGACACGCCGTGGTTGGAGATGGTGAAGCTGCCCCCCGACACATCGCCGCCGGTCAATTTCCCGTCCCGCGCCCGGCTGGTCAGATCGCCCAATGCCGCACCAATCTGCTCGATGCTCAGCGCCCCCGCATCCTTGACCACCGGCACCACCAGCCCCTTGTCGCCAAGTGCGGTGCCGACCCCGATGTTGATCGTCGGTGCAATCGCGATCCGGTCGCTCTCCCACCGCCCGTTGATCGCCGGCGCCACCGCCATCGCGTCGGCCGCCGCCTTCACCAGGTAGGCGGTGTAGCTGAGCTTGACCCCACGCTCGCCACGCGCCTTCTTGTGCGCGGCGATGGCCGAAAAATCAGCCTCGAACAAGGCGGTGACATGCGGCGCTTCGGACATCGCGCGCACCATATTCTCGGCGATTGCGGCGCACAAGAAGGCGCTTGGCGAGCGCGGGGTTAAGCTGAGTTACACCGCCTACCTCGTCAAAGCTGCCGCGGACGCGATGGCGGTGGCGCCGGCGATTAACGG
>JBKJUB010000145.1:0-8004 GCA_046590765.1 Sphingomicrobium sp.
CGTCACGCCCGACCTGATCGAGCTGCGCAATTTGGTCGAAGTGGCGGATTTGATCATCCGTTCCGCGCTGTCGCGGCATGAGAGCCGCGGGCTGCACTACACGCTCGATTATCCGGACATGGCGGTCGAGGCGGTCGACACAGTGCTGGTGCCGTGAGCTACTCCAACCGGGCTGCGGGCTTAACAGCCGCGATCCGGGGCGCTATCGCTGCTCAAATGAAATCCAATGTTAATCGACTTTTCCCGATCATTTTTGTCGGTACCATTCTAGCGGCGGGTCCGGCGAGCGCAGGAACGTCGGATAATGCGCTGCGGTTTTTCGAGGGGCAGACCGAGAGCGTCGGGGTGGTCAAGGTGATCATGCAGGCGCCGTACAAGATGCGCAGCATCGGTCGCGGCAAGATCACGCCCGCCGGAATCCTCGAACTGTTCCAGCGGGTCGAGGAGCAGGGCCGCCCCAGCCACGACCGGCACTGGCGAATCCACCAGGTCGGGCCGGGCCGCTTTGTCGGCACAATGTCCGAGGCCGCCGGGCCGGTCACCGTCGACGCGATTGGCGGCCGCTTCCGGTTCCGTTTCAAGATGAAGGGCAATCTGGCGGTCGAGCAATGGCTCAGCCCCGGGCCCGACTGGAAGTCGGCGCGCAACCTGGTGACGGTCCGCAAATTCGGCATCCCCGTCGCCAGTTCGGACGGGACGATCACGCGGATCGGCGACTGACGCGGGGCCGCTGTTAGTCTAGCGCAGCTTGCTCACCTTCAGCCCGTCCGCTTTCGCCCGCGCCTGGATTGATTCCTCGCTTCGGGACATCGCTTTCGAGATCGCCTTGAGGCTCATGCCCTTGCCGGCGAGCAGGTGGAGTTTCTGGATTTCGTCGCTGGTCCACGGCTGGCGGTGGCGCTGGAATCTGTCGGCCATGCTGGTCTCCTGCTCGTTCCAACATTGGTGTGGCGCGGCGGGGCTGCTAGGACAAGGGCATGCCCGACCCAACCAATGACCGGCTGGACTGCGCGACCTGCGCGGTACGCGAGCGTGCGGCTTGCGCAGCCTTGTCGGGCGAGGAGCGCTACGAACTGGCGCGGATCGGGCGCCGACGGACGGTCCGCAAGGGCGAGAGCATCTTCGCGGCCGGCGAGGGCAATGGAACTTGTGCGACCCTGATCAGCGGGGCGCTGAAAATCGCCAGCACCGGCGTCGACGGGACCGAGCGGATCCTGAGCCTGGTCCACCCCGCCGGGTTCGTCGGGGAGATGTTCACGGCGATCGCGCATCATGATGTGGTGGCGCTGGCCGACAGCGAATTATGCCTGTTCAACCGCGATCAATATGAAGCCGCGGTTGATCGCTTCCCAGCACTGGCCAAGGCGCTGCTGCGGCGATCGGGCGAGGATCTGTTCGAGGCGCGGTCGCTGGTCGAGTTGCAGGCGCGGCGCAGTTCGAAAGGCCGGGTAGCGGGGTTCCTGCTGGCAATGGCCGATGCGGCAAGCCATTCGCCATGCCACCCCGCCGAGACATTCGACCTGCCGCTGACCCGGGGGGAAATGGCCGGATTGCTCGGGCTGACGATCGAGACGGTGAGCCGGCAATTGACCGCGCTGGAACGCGACGGGGCGATCGTCCGCGACGGTGCGCGCGGCATCCGGCTGGCGGACGCCGCGCGGCTTCAGGCGATGGCGGACTAGACCGTCGCGGCGATCACGACAACCGCGATGCCCCACAGCAGGACCATCACCGGGAGCAGCAGCACCTGGATCGCGGCGGCCCCTGCCCGGTTATGGCCGGTGTAGGTCCGGATGCCGTGTTTCCAGAAGGCGCGCAGCGTCAGCGGAGCGGTTGCGGTTTCGGGCTTCATCCGCGCCCATAAAGCCGGAACCCCGAACAGCATCGCAATGTAGACGGTGAAAATGACCATCGGCAACAGCATCTGGCGGCTCTGGAAGCCGACCGCCATAATCGCGAGAAAGGCAAGGTAAGAGCCGATCGTCGCGACATAAAGCGCGGTCGGAAGTTCGAACCCGCGATCGGTGCAGGCGCGCGGCGCAGCCGGTGCGGCGACCAGATTTGCTGTCCTGGCCAGCATTTGTTGATCGAGGCGAGCAGTCATGGCGAAACTCCTTGTTGCTGGAGCTATCGCTAGGCGCGTCTGCGGCGATGCGCTTTGACATCGGTCAAACGCTGGAAATGACCGGCTGGCCTGCTAGAGCGGTCGGCTGATGGCCCAATCCCCCGAACCCCAACCCCACCTCTATCTCGTCGACGGGTCGAGCTATATCTTTCGGGCGTATCACCGGCTGCCGCCGCTGACCAATCGCCACGGCCAGCCGGCGGGCGCGGTGTATGGCTATACCGCGATGCTGTGGAAGCTGGCCGATGGCTTGAACAAGGCTGACGGCCCAACCCACATGGCGGTGATATTGGATGCGTCGAGCATCACCCACCGCAACCAGCTCTATGATCAGTATAAGGCCAACCGGCCGCCGCCACCCGAAGACCTCGTCCCGCAATTCCCGATGATCCGCACCGCGACGCGGGCGTTTTCGATTCCGTGCATCGAGGAAGAGGGGCTGGAGGCCGACGACATCATCGCCTGCTACGTCACCGCCGCGCTGAAGCAGGGGTGGAAGGTGACGATCGTCAGCAGCGACAAGGATCTGATGCAGCTGATCGACGGAGACGGGCAGATCGACATGCTCGACACGATGAACGACCGGCGCATCGGGCGGACCCAGGTGATCGAGAAATTCGGGGTGCCGCCGGAGAAGGTGGGCGACGTGCTGGCGCTGATGGGCGATGCGGTCGACAATATCCCGGGGATCCGCGGGATCGGACCAAAGACCGCGACCAAATTGATCCAGGATCATGGCACGCTCGAAGGCGCGCTGGCCGCAGCACCGACGATGAAGCCGTCGAAGATGCAGCAAAGCCTGATCGAGCAGGCCGACATGGCGCGCTTGAGCCGCGAGCTGGTGCGGCTGGTGTGCGAGCATCCGCTGCCCGAGCCGCTCGAGGATCTGGTGCTGACCGGAATCCCGCCCGAGCCGTTGCGCGAATTCCTTGAGGATCAGGGATTCAAGACGTTGCTCGCGCGGATGGTTGGCGGCCAGAGTGGCGGGGCGAGCGCTGGTAATGTCGCTGCCGTCATGGCGTCAGTTCCAGTCAAGCCATTGGAAACGACAGAGAAAATTACCGTTGATCGGACCAAATACGAGACGGTGACGAGCGTCGAGGCGCTCGACGCGTGGATCGTCGAGGCGCGGCATCAGGGGTTTGTCGCGATCGACACCGAGACCGACTGCATCGACTGCGTGGTGGCGCGGCTGGTCGGGGTCAGCCTGGCGACCGCGCCGAACAAGGCATGTTACATCCCGATCGGGCATGGGCTTGGCGGCGGGGATATGTTCGCCGAGGCACCGACGCAGCTGGCGATGGACGTGGTGCTGGCGAAGCTGAAGCCACTTCTGGAAGACGCGAGCGTCCTCAAAATCGCACACAACCTCAAGTTCGACTGGGTGATGTTCGCCAAGCACGGCATCCAAATCGCGCCCTGCGACGATACTCTGGTGATGAGTTTCGATCTTGATGCGGGCCGATCGGGGCATGGGCTCGACGAGCTGGCCAAGACGCATTTCGAGCATGAGTGCATCGCCTTCAAATCGGTGTGCGGGACGGGGCAGAAGCAGATCAGCTTCGACCAGGTGCCGCTGGACGCGGCGACCGAATATGCCGCCGAGGATGCCGACATCTGCCTGCGACTGTGGCAGCGGCTGAAACCGCGGATGGCGCGCGAGGGGCTAAGCCAAGTATATCAGATGGTCGACCGGCCATTGGTTCAGTCGGTGGCGCGGATGGAGCAGCGCGGGATCAAGGTCGACCGCGATTACCTGGCGAAATTGTCGGGGACGTTCGCGGTCGAAATCGCCAAGCTGGAGGGCGAGGTTTACGAGGCCGCCGAGGGGCCGTTCACGATCGGATCGCCGCAGCAGCTTGGCGCGGTATTGTTCGACCGGCTGGGGCTGAAGGGCGGGCGCAAGGGCAAAAGCGGGCAATATTCGACCGACGTGACCGAGTTGGAGCGGCTTGCGGGTGAAGGCGTGCCAGTGGCCAAGCTGGTGCTCGACTGGCGGCAATTGTCGAAGCTGAAGTCGACCTACACCGATGCGCTGCAGGCGCAGATCAATCCCGACACGGGCCGCGTCCACACCAGTTACAGTCTGTCGGGCGCGCAGACCGGGCGCTTGTCCTCGACCGAGCCGAACCTGCAGAACATCCCAATCCGCACCGAGCTTGGGCGGCAGATCCGCGATGCGTTCGTCGCCGAACCGGGGCATGTCCTGATGAGCGCAGACTATAGCCAGATCGAATTGCGGCTGGCGGCGCATATGGCCGACGTGCCGCAACTCAAGGACGCGTTTGCGGCGGGCGAGGATATTCATAACATGACTGCACTCGAGCTGTTCGGGACGGTCGACCGCGATACGCGCGGGCTGGCCAAGACGGTCAACTTCGCCATCCTCTACGGGATTTCGGCGTGGGGGCTGGCGGGACGGCTGGGGGTCGAGCGCGACGAGGGTAAGGCAATCATCGCGCGCTATTTCGAGCGCTTCCCGGGGATCCAGACCTATATCAACGACACGCTGGAGTTCGTGCGCGAGCATGGCTTCACCCAGACCCTGTTTGGGCGGCGGACGCACTTTCCCAACATCCGCGCCAGCAACCCGACGTTCCGCGCCGGGGCCGAGCGTGCGGCGGTCAACGCGCCGATCCAGGGCACCAGCGCCGATTTGATCAAGCGGGCGATGAACCGGATGGACGGGGCGCTTGCCGACGCCGGGCTGAGCGACGTGCGGATGCTGCTGCAGGTTCATGACGAACTGGTGTTCGAAGTGCCGCTGGGCAAGGAAGAGGCCGCCGCTGCCGTGGTGCGCGGGGTGATGTCGGGCGCCGCCGAGCCAGCGCTCAAGCTCAACGTGCCGCTCGACGTCGACGTCGGGTGGGGCGAGCATTGGGGCGCGGCGCATTGACCGACTTGGGGGGCACGACGGCGGGGGCAGCAGCGCCATCGGCCGATTTGGCGACGCTGGCGCGCGGCGGGCGGCTGAACTTCCTCGGCTTCGTCATGCGGCTGATCGCGCGATTGCCATTCCTGTTCGTCGCCGGGCAGGTTTACGGCGCGTCGGCATTGGGGCGGTTCGCTTATGCGGTGATCATCGTCGAGCTTGCCGCGCAACTGGCGAGCCTCGGCCTCAAGCGCGGGTTGGCGCAGCAGCTTGCCAAGGATGACCGGCCGCACGCCAATATCGTCGCCGACGCGCTGCTGACCGCCTTGTTCGGATCGGTCGTCGGGATGGTTATCCTGGGCAGTTTCCCGCAGGCGATGTTCCCCAACAGCGCGATCCACGGGCTCGAATGGTTGCTGCCGGTGACGGTGCTGGCGATCGCCTGGACCGACATCGCGCTGTCTGCGCTGGCGTATCACAACAATGTCGGTGCAACGGTTCGCGCGCGCTCAGTGGTCGAACCGTGGACGATCAGCATCGTCGCGTTCATCTGGTCGTACTGGTCACTGCGCGATGGGCTGATCATCGCTTACGTCATCTCAATGGTCGCGGCGATGATCGCGGCGCTGGTGCCATTGATCCGCCAGTTCGGGATCCCGCATGGCTGGCGCCCCGATTTGCCGGGGAGCTGGACGACCGCGCGGCGCAACATGCCGCTCGCCGCCGCCGATGCGGTCGAATGGGGATCGCGGCGGATCGACATTGCAGTGCTCGGGTTGTTCCTCAGTCCGCAATTCGTCGGGGTCTATTATGTCGCCCAGCAGGTCGCCTCGCTGCCGGCCAAGTTGAAGACCAGTTTCGAGCCGGTGCTGGGGCCGGTGATCGCGCGCAATTTGGCGGCTGACGATTATGGCGCGGTAGCCAAGCAGGTGCGGCAAGTCGGCTTCTGGATCCTCGCCGCGCAGGCCGGGATCGCGCTGGCATTGGCATTGCCGGGGCATGCGGTGATGGCGCTGGTCGGGACGGACTTCACCATCGGCACCGGGACATTGGCGTTCCTGCTCGCCGCCGAGGTGGTAGCGGCGACCGCAGTGGTGAGCGAAGCGGCGCTGATTTACGTCGCGCGACACCGCAACATGATCATCAGCTTGATGATGCTGGCGCTAGAGGCGGCGCTAAGCGCGGCCTTCATCATCGCCATGCGCTGGGTCCATTGGCCGGAGGCGTGGCAGGCGACCGGGCCGGCGGCGGCGCTATGCGTTGCGCTGGCGTTTGCGTCGATCGCCAAGTCGCGATTGCTGGCACAGACCATTGGGCAAAAGGTGTCGGGCTGGCGCTGGGCGTTGATCCTGGCGATGGTGGCCGGGCTGGCAGTGGGGATTCCGGTGCGATTGTACCTCAACCATCTGGCGCAATTGCTGATCGGGATCCCATTGATCCTGGGGGTGTTCGGCTATGTCATCTGGACCAAGGGGTTCGGGTCGGAGGACCGGGTGCTGTTCCGGATGCGCAAGGCCGATATTGACGATCTGGCGGCGTCAGCGGAGGCGGACAAGGACATCGCCTGATTAGTGGCGGAAGTGGCGCATCCCCGTGAAGACCATCGCGAGACCTGCTTCGTCAGCCGCCGCAATCACTTCCTCATCGCGCATCGATCCGCCGGGCTGGATGACTGCGGTGGCGCCAGCTTCAGCGGCGGTGAGCAGGCCGTCGGCGAAGGGGAAAAAGGCGTCCGAGGCGACTGCCGAACCGACCGTGCGCGGCTGCGGCCAGCCGTACAGTTCCGCCGCCTCGCGCGCCTTGATCGCGGCGATGCGCGCCGAATCGCGACGGTTCATCTGGCCCGCGCCGATGCCCGCGGTGACCCCGTTTTTTGCATATACGATGGCGTTCGACTTGACGTGCTTGGCAATAGTCCAGGCAAACAGGCAGTCGGCCATTTCGCTTGGCGTCGGCGCGCGTTTGGTGACGAGCTTGAGCTGATCTTGGGTGACATGGCCATTGTCGCGGTCTTGCAGCAGAAGACCGCCGGCGATGACCGCGACGCTTTGCCCGCCACGGCGTGGATCGGGCAGGGTGCCGGTGAGCAGCAAGCGCAAATTCTTCTTGGCGGCGAATGACGCCTTGGCGTCATCATCGGCATTGGGGGCGACGACGACTTCGGTGAAGATCTTGGCGATCGCTTGCGCCGTCGGGCCGTCCAAGGTGCGGTTGACCGCGACGATCCCGCCGAACGCGGAGACGCTGTCGCATTGCAGCGCATTGGTCCACGCTTCGAGCAAGGTTTCGCCGGTGGCGACGCCGCATGGATTGGCGTGCTTGACGATCACCACCGTCGGCGGGCCGTCGCGGAATTCGGCGACCAGCTCGATTGCGGCATTGGCGTCGTTGAGATTGTTGTAGCTGAGCGCTTTGCCCTGCACCTGGGTCGCCTGCGCTACGCCGGGGGTAGCGGGGCCCATCGGCAAGTAGAGCGCGGCTTTCTGATGCGGATTCTCGCCGTAGCGCAAGTCCATTGCCTTGGTGCCGACGATGAAGCGTTGGTCGGGATAGGCCTGCCCCTGATCGGCGAAGGTGAACCAGCTGGCAATCATCGAATCGTAGGCGGCGGTGCGGGCATAAGCCTTGGCGGCGAGCGTTTTGCGGAAGGCCAAGGTGGTGCCGCCGGCGTCGATCTGGGCGAGCAATTCGGGATAATCGGCCGGGTCGGTGACGATCGCCACGAACGCGTGATTTTTCGCCGCCGAGCGGACCATCGCCGGGCCGCCAATGTCGATATTCTCGATGATTTCGTCGCGGCTCTTGCCCTTGGCGACGGTTGCTTCGAACGGGTAGAGGTTGATGATGGCGAGATCGATCGCGCCGATCCCGTGCAATACCAACGAAGCGACATGATCGGGATTGTCGCGCACCGCGAGCAGGCCGCCGTGGACCATCGGGTGCAAAGTTTTGACCCGGCCGTCCATCATTTCGGGGAAGCCGGTGAGGTCGGCGACGTCGCGCACGT
>JBKJUB010000167.1:0-9748 GCA_046590765.1 Sphingomicrobium sp.
AGCGGCTGCGCGGCGAGGGCATCATCGTCGTGCCCGTCAGCGACGGGGTCGAGGCCGCCAGCCGGTTCGAAGCCGGCGCGCAAATCCTATTGCTCGCCGACGGCATCGCGCCCGACATGGCCGATCTGGCGCGGCTGGTCGACGAGCCCGAAGCGGCGATTCTGACCGTCCCCGACAGTGACGATTTCGCCGCCTATGAACGGATCGACGCCAGCCATCGCTGGGCCGGCCTCGCGCGGGTCGAAGGCTCGACCCTCGGCGCGACCGCAGCAATGCTCGGCGACTGGGACTTGCAGTCGACCCTGCTGCGCCGCGCGGTCCAGGCCGGCGCGCGTCAGATCGCGTCGACGTCGGGCGAGGGACGGGGACCATTCCTCGCCGCCGACGAGGCCGCGATGGCTGGCTTCGAGCGCCGCCTGCTGGTCGCATCGAAAACCGCGCGCGAAGATGCTGTCAGCCGCTACCTGCTACCGATCGTCGAGGAAGTCGCGACCGAAAAGCTGATGGAAACCCGCCTGCGTCCGGCGTGGCTGGTCCAGGGCGCGCTCGCGCTCACGCTGGCCGCCGCCTTCTGCTTCACCCGCGGCTGGGATTTCGCCGCGCTTGGCCTGCTCGCGCTGTCGACCCCGCTCGACCTGGTTGCACAGCGGCTCGCGCTGCTCCGCCTGCGCCCGCTTTGCCCGGCGATGCCGTCGCGGCGCTTGCTGTGGCCGGCGGCGGGACTCGCCCTGCTCGCGCTCGGCTGGTTCGAGGCGCGTCACGGTGCCGGCTGGGGCGCGATGGTCGCCGCGCTTGCCGCCGCTGCCTTCGCTGAGGCCGCGCGCATCGAGCGGATCGGGCAAATCGTCCCTGGGTCGCTGTGGCTATTTTCGCGCCGCACCGCGATCTGGGTGGCAATCCCGTTCGCGCCGATGGGCTGGTGGAGCAGCTATCTCGCGCTCCTCGCGCTCTACGCGGCGGTGAGCTTCTTCCTGGCGCAACATGTTCGCCACAGGATCAAACGCGATTGACGCCAAGTTAACCCCATCTGTTTTATGACCGCTGGATGATGCCCGTGGATTGGCCGCTTGCTGCTCCAGCAGCCGACCGCCCGGTCGAGCCAGCGCGCCCCCGCGCCGGCCCCGACCGGCTCGCGGTGGCGCGCGCCGATTTCTTCCTTGAAGAGAGCGGACGACTGACCGACGAGGAACGCTCGCTGATGGCGGCGATGCTGCGTGGACTGATCAGCGATATGAGTGACGAGGTGATCGCCGGCCTGCCGCCGCTGTTCGCGGCGCGGGCTGAGGGCGCACGCGATCTCGTCTACCGCCGCCTGCGCAACACCCGCCTGCTCGAACGCGACGGACTGGTGTCGTTGCTGCTGCGTCGGGCCGACGAACAGCAACTCTCCGCCCGCATGGAACGTGGTGCCGATGCCTTGGTCGCGGCCATGGTCGGTGACGCGGATGCCGACGTCGCTGAGGCCGCGATGGCGCTGACCGTCGCGCGCGGCCGCCGCCGCGATCGCTACGGCCGGCTCGGCATCGAATATGATGATCTTGCCGCCGAGGATGCGGTGGCACTGGTGCATGCCGTCGCTGCCGCGCTGCGCGCCGACCTCGACCGCGACAGCGACCTGCCATTGGAGCAGGCGGCGCAGGCGCTGCTCGCGCGCCATGACGAAGGCCGCCGCCTTGACGCAGCGGCCGCCGCGCTCGCCCGCGCGATGGAGGCCACCGGACGCGCCGATGAAGCGATGGTCCGCACCCTCGCCCAGGAAGGCGATGCCGCGCTGCTCGTTGCCCTGCTGTCGCGGCGTGCCGGGATCGACGCGATCGACGGTTGGAATTTCTTCAGCGGTGGCGACGCAATGATGCTCGCGCGGCTGGCGGGCTGCGAACGTGCCACTGCCGCCCAAATTCTCGCCGCATTCGACGCCGTGTTCGGCCTCGGCGCGCCCGACCGCGCGATCGACCGCTTCGACCAGATCGACGAAGATCGCGTTGAGCGCTGCCGCCGCTGGATGCGGCTTGACCCGCATTATCGCGCCGCGCGCGACGCCCTGGAGGCGTGGCATGGCTAGCGTCCCCTCCAATGGCGGCCGCGGCGGCGTCGTCAACGGCCGCGTCGATCGCGAAGGCCTGCTGATTCAGGCCGACCCGATCCTGCTGCGTCTGCAGGAGGAGGCCGGGTCAAGGCTCGGCGCGCCGATCGCCATGCCGCAACTGGCCGCCGTGGTGCGCTCGGCGATGCGCCTTGGCGTGCCGCTGTCGCGCTCGGTCATTGCCGCCTCGGCAACCGAGGATTTCGACCTGTGGGTCCGCGCCGAACCCGACGCCGACGGCGCCAGCCTGACCATCGATGGCTGGAAAGCCCGCCCGCCCGCACCGCCGCGCCTGACCCTGGTCGGCAGCGAACCGACTTCGGCCGACGGCGACGCCGCCCCGTCATTCGGTTTTTCGACCGACGAGCAATTGCGCCTGACCGCGATTGACGAGGCGCTCGCCGATCGGCTCGGCACCACCGCCGGTGACGCGGTTGGTCAGCCGCTGACACGCTTCTTCATGCTGATCGATGACGGCGAGGGGCAGATGCCGCTGTTGGCTGCGCTCGGCGGCCGCGGCGATTTCGCCGATCAAAACGCCAGCGTACGCGGCAAATCCGACCTCACCGTGACGCTGTCGGCGACCGCCCGCCGCTCGGGCGACGGCAAGTTCGCCGGGTTCGACGGCGTTGCCGACTTCGGCGATGGCGCGGCGGCGTTACCCGCCAGCGAAGTATTTGATCCGGCGCTCGACGAAGCGCTGCGCTCGCCGCTCGACCGGATCATCGCCGCCGCCGATCGCATCGTCGACCGTACCGATGGCCCGCTGCGCAGCGATTATGCCGCCTACGCCGGCGATATCGCCGCTGCCGGGCGCCACTTGCTGTCGGTGATCCGCGCGATGACCGAACAGGAAGCCGCTGCCGATGCCCGTGTCGATCTCGCCCGCTCGGTCGCCGAAGCGGTCCAGCTGGTGCAGGCCCGCGCCGACGAGCAGGGCATCACCATCGCCGTCATCCAACCCTACGAAACGCTGTTTGCGACCGGTGAGGCGCGCGGCGTCCGTCAGATCCTGGTCAACATTCTCGGCAACGCCATCCGCCATTCGCCGCCAAACGCCACCGTCGCGGTCGAAATCGGTCGGCGCGCCGCCAACCTGACCGTGACCGTCGCCGACGAAGGCCCGGGCATTGCGCCGGCCGATCAGCAGCGAATTTTCGAGCGTTACGAGCGCGTCGGCGATGCCCCCGACGGCACCGGCCTCGGCCTCGCCATCGCCCGCCGCCTGGCGCGCGCGATGCACGGCGAAATCGAGCTCGTCAGCGCCGCCGGCGAAGGCGCACGCTTCATCCTGGTGCTTGCCGTCGCTTAGCGCTCGCCGACCGGCGTATAGTCGCGCGCGGTCGCCCCGACGTAAAGCTGGCGCGGACGGCCGATCTTCTGCTCGGGGTCCGAAATCATCTCGTTCCACTGCGCCACCCAACCAACTGTGCGCGCGAGCGCAAACAGCGCGGTGAACATTTCGGTCGGGAAACCGATCGCCGACAAAATGATGCCCGAATAAAAATCGACGTTGGGGTAGAGCTTCTTGTCGATGAAATAGGGGTCGCTGAGCGCGATATGCTCAAGCTCCTTGGCGACGTCGAGCACCGGGTCGCGCTTGCCCAATTCCTTGAGCACGGCGTCGGCGGTGGCCTTCATCACCTTCGCGCGCGGGTCAAAATTCTTATACACGCGGTGGCCGAACCCCATCAAGCGGAACGGGTCGTTCTTGTCCTTCGCGCGCGCGATATAGGCCGGGATATTCTTCACATCGCCAATCTCGCGCAACATGTTCAACGCCGCTTCATTGGCCCCGCCATGCGCCGGTCCCCACAGGCAGGCGATGCCCGCCGCGATGCACGCGAACGGGTTGGCGCCCGACGATCCGGCCAGTCGAACGGTCGAGGTCGAGGCATTCTGCTCATGGTCGGCGTGGAGGATGAAGATCTTGTCGAGCGCATTCTCGATCACCGGATTGACCACATAGGGCTCGGCCGGGACGCCAAAGGTCATGCGCAGGAAATTGCCGGTGTAGCTGAGCTCGTTCTGGGGGAAGATGAACGGCTGGCCGATCGAATATTTATACGCCATCGCCGCCAGCGTCGGCATTTTGGCGATCAGTCGGTGCGACGCGATCAGGCGCTGGGTGGGGTCGGTGATGTCGGTCGAATCGTGATAGAAACTGCTTAGCGCGCCAACCACGCCGCACATGATCGCCATCGGATGCGCATCGCGCCGGAACCCGCGGAAAAAGGTCGCGAGCTGTTCATGGACCATCGTGTGGTGGTTGATGGTATAGACGAATTCGTCGAGCTCCTTGGCCTTGGGCAAATCACCGTGGAGCAGGAGGTAGGAGACCTCCATGAAGCTCGACTTCTCGGCCAGTTGGTCGATCGGGTAACCACGGTGGAGCAATATGCCTTCGTCGCCGTCGATGTAGGTGATCGCGCTCTGACAGGCGGCGGTCGAAGTGAAGCCGGGGTCGTAAGTGAATGCGCCGGTCTGGCCGTACAGCTTGCGGATATCGATCACGTCAGGGCCGACCGACCCGGGTAGCAACGGATAATCATAGTCACCGCCGGCGGTGGTCAACTTGACGGTCTGGTCGGTCATGCATTCAGCTCCAGCATCTGATCGGCGATCCGCCCTAAACTCTCTTCGCGGCCCAACAGGACCAGGACGTCGAAAATGCCCGGCGAGGTCGTCCGTCCCGTCAGCGCCGCGCGCAGCGGCTGGGCGAGTTTGCCTAGCTTAAGTCCGTTGCTTTCCGCAACCTCCCGCACTGCAGCATCGGTCGAATCGTGGGTCCATTCGGCCAACGCCGCCAATGCCTTATGGGCCAGTGCGAGATGCCCGCGCGATTCGTCGATCAGCAAGGCCGCCGCTTTCTCGTCCATCCCCAGCGGCCGTTTGTCGAACAGGAAGGCCGCGCCGTTCGCCAATTGGCCAAGGTCATGCGCCCGCGCTTTCAGCTCGGGCATTGCCTCAACCAGCAGCGCACGCCCCGCCTCATCGACCCCCATCTTGGGCGCGATCAGCCCCGCCAGCCGCGCATCGTCGGCCTCGCGAATATAATGGCCATTCAAATTCTCGAGCTTCTTGGTGTCGAACCGCGACGGGCTTTTCCCGACATGGTCGAGGTCGAACCATTCGACCGCCTGGCCCAGGCTGATGATCTCGTCATCGCCATGCCCCCAGCCAAGCCGCAGCAGATAATTGGCCAGCGCTTCGGGCAAGATTCCCATCTCGTCGCGATAGGCATCGACCCCGAGCGCCCCATGTCGCTTGCTCAGCTTGGCCCCGTCCGACCCGTGGATCAGCGGGATATGGGCATATTTGGGCTCGTCCCAGCCCATACCGCGGATGATCGCCAGCTGGCGGAACGCATTGTTGAGATGATCATCGCCGCGGATGACGTGGCTGACCGCCATGTCATGATCATCGACCACCACCGCCAGCATGTAAGTCGGCGTCCCGTCCGACCGCAGCAATACGAAATCGTCAATCTCGCCATTGGCCACCGCGACCCGGCCCTGGACCAGATCCTCGATCACCGTCTCGCCCTCTTTCGGCGCCTTGATACGCACGACGAATGGCTTGCCCTCGGGCGCCTCATCGCACTCGCGCCATTCGCTGACGATGCGGAACGGCTTGCGCTGCGCCTGCGCCGCCTCGCGCCGCGCGGTCAGCTCCTCTGGAGTCAGATAACAGCGATAGGCATGCCCGCCCCCGAGCAACGCCGCCGCGACTTCGGCATGCCGCGCTGATCGTTCGAACTGCATCACCGGCGGCTCATCGCCCTCGATCCCGAGCCACGACAGCCCATCAAGGATCGCTTCGATCGCCGGCTGGGTCGAGCGCGCCCGATCGGTATCCTCGATCCGAAGGAGGTACTTGCCGCCGTGATGCCGCGCGAACAGCCAGTTGAACAACGCCGTTCGCGCGCCGCCAATGTGCAGGAAGCCGGTCGGCGAGGGGGCGAAGCGCGTCACTACTCCGGGGATCTTCGGGCCGGGGATTTTCGGGCTTGCGCTCAAGTGAGCTTTCCTCTTGTCTGGCGGGGCCGATGAACTGGACGAGCGCCCCTACCATAGAGGACGCGTCGCTGGAACCGGCGCATCGGCTGTTTTCGCCTGCCAGATTCAACGCGCTGCACGACCGCCTCGAAGCGTTCCTCGAGGCCGAACGCGGCCAATTGCCTTTGTGGTTCGTCGCTTCGTTCGGGCTTGGCATCGCGATGTGGTTCGTGCTCGGCGATTCCACGGCATGGATCGGGCTGCTTTGTCTTGGCGGATCGGCGACGATGCTCGGGCTTGCGTGGCGTGAGGGCAGGGCGGGGCGCGCGCTCGCCGGTTTCGGGATCGCGCTGACCTTGGGCTGCTCGCTGATCTGGGTGCGCTCGACGATGGTCGCCGCGCCGCGCCTTGCTTATCCGCAAATGGCCGATGTCGAAGGCCGCATCGAACGGGTTGAAACGCTCGCGGCCAAAGGCGATTTGCGCCTTACGATTGCCACCGCGACCCCCGGCCTTCCGCCAAGGGTGCGCGTGTCGCTGCCGCAGGAGGACGCACCCAAGGGCCTCGCCGCCGGCGCCCGCGTGAAGCTCAAGGCGCGGCTCGCCCCACCGCCGCCAATGGCGCTCCCCGGCACGCATGATTTCGCCCGCGACGCCTGGTTTCGCGGGCTTGGCGCGGTCGGGCGGACGATCGGCCCGGTGACGATCCTCGATCCCAAAATTCCGACCGGGCTCGACCGGATGCGCTCCGATCTCGACCATCACGTCCGCACCCGCTTGCCCGGCCCAAGCGGGTCTATCGCCACCGCGCTTGCCACCGGCGATCAGAATGCGGTCAGCAAGGACGACGCCGACGCCATGCGCCGCTCGGGCCTGACGCATCTGCTGTCAGTCAGCGGACTGCATATCGCCGCGGTGGTCGGCGCGGCGATGCTCCTGACCATGCGCTTGCTTGCGCTGATCCCCGGCCTTGCGCGACGCACCAACCTCGTGCTGGTCGGCGCGGGCGTCGGGGCGCTGGCTGGGATCGGCTATACCATCCTCACCGGCATGCAGGTGCCGACCGTGCGCAGCTGCGTCGCCGCCGTGCTGGTCCTCGCCGGACTCGCCATAGGGCGAGAGGCGCTCAGCCTCCGCCTGGTCGCGGTCGGTGCGTTGATCGTGTTGCTATTCCGCCCCGAATCGCTCGCCGGGGCCAGCTTCCAACTCAGCTTTGCAGCGGTCACCGCGATCATCACCCTCCACAGCCTCGGCCCGGTTCGCCGTTTGCTCGGCCCGCGTGACGACGGCTTCATCGGTCGCTTCGTGCGCGGCGCGGCCTCGCTGATCGCCACCGGTCTCGCGGTCGAAATCGCCCTTATCCCGCTTGCGCTGTACCATTTTCACAAGGCTGGCCTTTACGGGGTCGGTGCCAATCTGGTCGCCATTCCGTGGACCACCTTCGTGATCATGCCGCTCGAGGCTGGCGCGCTGCTGCTCGACACGATCGGCCTCGGTCAGCCATTGTGGGCCGCGACCGGCTGGTCGATCGACCAATTGCTCGGCCTCGCCCGCCATGTCGCTCAGTTGCAGGGCGCGGTCGCCAACCTCCCGACCATGTCGCGCTGGGCTTTTGCCGCGATGCTGCTGGGCGGCCTGTGGTTCTGCCTGTGGACCGGGCGCGTCCGCTGGCTGGGCATGGCTCCGCTGGCGATCGGCGGAGCAGCGGCGGCGATGTCGCCAACCCCCGACCTGCTGGTCACCGGCGATGGCCGCCACCTGGCGATCACTGGCCCGACCGGCGCGCCGGTGATCCTGCGCGACCGGGCGGGTGATTTCATGCGCGATCTGATGAGCGAGGCGGCGGGTTATGATGGCGACGCTTTGCTGCTTAGCGATCAGCCATTCGCCGATTGCCAGCGTGACAGCTGCGTCGCGACCATCGATCGCGGCGGGAAGCGCTGGGTGTTGCTCGCCACCCGCTCGAAGGACCGCATCGCCTGGGATCAACTGACCGCCGCTTGCCGCGAGGCCGATATCGTCGTCTCCGAACGCTGGCTGCCCAAGGCTTGCCAGCCGCGCTGGCTCAAGCTCGACCGCCTGTCACTGGGCGAAAACGGCGGCGTCGCGATCTTCCTCGGCGACACTCCGAGCGTCAGCACCGTCACCCAGCGGATCGGCAATCACCCCTGGGCCGCCCCGCCGCCGCCCGCTTTTACGCCGCGGCGTGATTCCCGTCGTCCGGGTCAGCATCGACCGTTTGCCATACCGCCAGCTCGCTTCCCGACGGATCGATGAAATGGAACCGCCGTCCGCCTGGGAAGGCGAAAATCGCGCGCGAGATCAGCCCGCCGGCTGCAATGACCGCCTCCAGTGCGGGCTCGACATCGTCGACCCGCACCACCGGCAGCGGCGCAGACAGCGATTCATCAACATGGCCGTTCAACCCAACATCGACCGTCCCGCCCTCGGTCGCGGCATAATCGGGACCGTAATCGGTGAAGGTCCAGCCAAACGCCTTCGCGTAAAAGGCGCGGGTCAACTCATGCGCCGTGACGCTCGGCAATTCGACATAATCGATTCGTGGGGTCGGCACTTGCGTCAGTACCGCCGGATCAAGCCCGCCAGGCGACCCTGGATGCGGACTTGCTCGGGGCGATAGCGCTGCGGCTCGTACATCCGGTTGGCGGGATCGAGACGGATCATCTGGCCTTCGCGGCGGAAGGTTTTCAACGTCGCCTGCTCGTCGTCGATCAGCGCCACTACGATCTCGCCCTCGCGCGCCACGTCGACCTTGCGGATCAGCGCGAAATCGCCATCCAGAATGCCTTCCTCGACCATCGAGTCGCCCGACACTTCGAGCGCATAATGCTCGCCCGGGCCAAGCAACGCCGCCGGTACCGCAAAACCCTCGGTGCCCTGCAACGCCTCGATCGGCGTACCCGCCGCGATCCGCCCGTGCAGCGGGATTTCGATCGTGTCGTTCGCCGCCATCTGCACTTGCGGCCGTGGGGCGGGGGCAATCGTCCCGATCACCGGGGCCGCAGCGGAAACCACATTCTCGGGCATCTTGATGACTTCCAACGCCCGCGCTCGGTTGGGCAGGCGGCGGATGAACTGGCGTTCTTCCAAGGCCGAGATCAGCCGATGAACCCCCGATTTCGACTTCAATTCAAGCGCCTCGCGCATCTCGTCGAAGCTGGGGGACACGCCCGAGGCCTTCAACCGATCATCGATAAACTGGAGTAATTCGCGCTGCTTGACGGTGAGCATCGGCGTGGCCCCATAAAGATCCCGAAGGAACGAACGGGGAACGTGTATTGAACGTTTCGGGTGTCGTCAAGCGCTTGTGTCAAGGAACGCCTGCAACAGCGCATGGCCGTGCTCCGACGCCACGCTTTCGGGGTGAAACTGCACCCCGTGGACGGGCGCAAATTCGTGCCGCATTGCCATCACCACGCCATCCTCGCTCCACGCATTGGCGATCAGCGGCGGCGCAACCTTCCCGATCGCAAGCGAATGATAGCGTGTTGCGGCGAACGGGGAGGGAAGGCGCCCGAACAACCCGCTTTGATCATGGCGGACATGGGCGATCTTGCCATGCATCGGCGGCACCCGTTCAACCCGCTGCCCACAGGCCAGCGCAATCGCCTGATGCCCGAGGCACACCCCGAGCAATGCCCGCCGGG
>JBKJUB010000041.1:0-8668 GCA_046590765.1 Sphingomicrobium sp.
CGAATATGGTGCGTTCGTCGAGCTGGAGCCGGGCATCGAAGGCCTGGTCCATGTCAGCGAAATGAGCTGGACCAAGAAGAACGTCCATCCGGGCAAGATCGTCAGCACGTCGCAAGAAGTCGAGGTCAAGGTGCTCGAAGTCGACGAGGAGAAGCGTCGCATTTCGCTCGGCCTCAAGCAGGCCCAATCGAACCCGTGGAACGACTTCTTCGAGAAGAATCCGGTCGGTACCGAAGTCGAGGGCGAGGTCAAGAATTCGACCGAATTCGGCCTGTTCATCGGGCTCGACGGCGACGTCGACGGCATGGTCCATATGTCGGACATTTCGTGGGGCGTGTCGGGCGAGGAAGCCCTCGCGCTTCATCACAAGGGCGAGACCGTCAAGGCGGTCGTGCTCGATGTCGATGTCGAGAAGGAGCGTATTTCGCTTGGCATGAAGCAGCTCGAGCGCGGCGGCGTCGCCAAGCCGGGCACCACCGGCGCGGCATCGAACAAGGGCGAGACGGTCACCGTCACCGTGCTTGAAGTGCGCGACGGCGGGCTCGACGTCCAGGTCGGCGACGACGGGGCAACGGGCTTCATCAAGCGCACCGATCTTGGCCGCGATCGCGACGAACAGCGTCCCGAGCGGTTCCAGGTCGGGCAGAAGTTCGATGCGCTGGTGACCGGGGTCGATCGCTCGAAGAAGCCGACCTTCTCGATCAAGGCGCTGCAAATCTCCGAGGAGAAGCAGGCGGTTGCGCAATATGGCTCGTCCGACAGCGGCGCATCGCTGGGCGATATCCTGGGCGCGGCGCTGAAGGAAAAGCAGGACAAGACCAAGTAAGCGTATCCCGGTCGGCGGGGCAGGTATACTCCGCCGACCGGTCGCGCTGCGCAAAATCGCGTGAAGTGCTTGCGCTCTCACGATTTTGCTGACAGCTTCACCAATCAGGGCGGCCGGGGGGTTGCTCGACATTTATGATACGGGGCAAGTCATGATTCGGTCCGAGCTCGTCCAAAAGCTGTGCAACGATTTTCCCGACCTCACCCAGCGCGAGATCGAGAGCCTGGTCGCGGCGTTGTTCGACAGTATCACCGACCAACTGGCGCAGGGCGGACGGGTCGAGCTGCGCGGGTTCGGGGCGTTTTCGACTCGCCAGCGCGATGCCCGCATCGGGCGCAACCCGCGCACCGGCGTCGCGGTCGATGTCGACGCCAAGCGCGTGCCCTATTTCAAGCCGGGCAAGGAAATGCGGGAACGCCTCAATTTAAGTGACGCCGCAAGCGAATAATCCGGTATCGGATGGCTCGTGCGGACGTGGCGGAACCGGTAGACGCTGGAGACTTAAAATCTTCTGCCCAATAGGCGTGCGGGTTCGAGTCCCGCCGTCCGCACCAAATCGATAATCTGCAGCTCTGATCGTGTGCGCCCGGCGGGCGGCGCGAGCGATTTTTCGTGGCCGTCCCAGATTGGCACGAGAGGCGGAACACACATGGCTAATGAGAGGTTGAAGAGCGTGGTAAAAATTGCATTAAGGTTTTCCCATGTTCTCGTTTCCCGGTCATCAGCGCCATCGCGTGCTCAGCTTCGGTCGCCGGCAGCCATTCACCTATGCGCTTGATGCAAGCCAGGCGGAATTTTCGCCGATCGACGACGCGCGGTTGTTCTTCACGACCTTCGTCGGCGGGCTGCTGTTCATGACGGTCTATTTGGCCTGACGGCTTAGTCGCAGGCGAGGTGGAGCTTCCAGCCGAGCCACGCCGAGACCAGGCACATCGCCGCGACAAGGATCAATTGCGAGGTCGGACCGATGCCGTAAGCGGTCATCGCGATCGACACCCCGGCACCGATCACCATTGCGCCCGAATTGACGATATTGTTGGCGGCCACCGTGCGCGCAGTTTCGGAGCGGGGGACGGTCGTGGTGAGAAACGCATAGAGCGGAACGACGAACATCCCGCCGGTGATCGAAATGCCGAGCAAGGCGATGATCATCAGCGCGGCGGCAGGCTGATAGATGAAATTGCCGAGCGTGGTGAGTTCGCCGCTGGCGTTGTGCGCCCAGTGAAGCACGACAAAGTGGAACATCAGAACGAACGCCGCCATCGCCAGCACCGACGCCGGGGCAAAGCGCGCCGACACCTCGCTCTTGAGCAAACGGTTGACCAGCAACGAGCCGATCGCGATCCCGATCGAGAACACCGCGATGAACATGCTTGCGACCTGCGGGTTCGCGCCGAGGACATTCTTGACCAACGGCGGGAAGATGATGATCAGCACCGATCCGATCGTCCAGAAGAAGCTGATCGAGCAAATGGCGAGGAACAAGCGGCGGATATGCATCGTCGCGCTGACCAGTTTGATCGACGCGCGGAGGATGTGCCAGTCAGGCCGGGCGCAATCGGCCTCTGGCGGGGCGGGCGGCACCTGGCGCCCGCTGAACAGCCCGGCAATCGCGAACAGGATCACCGCCACGGCCGCCGCCTTGGGTGCGCCGGCCAGCGTCCCGGCGAGGATCGTTCCGCCGAGAATTGCGAGATAGGTGCCGGCCTCGACCAGCCCGGTGCCGCCGAGCACCTCGTCGCGATTGAGATGCTGGGGAAGGATGGCGTATTTGATCGGCCCGAAGAAGGTCGAGTGAATGCCCATCGCCAATACCGCCGTGAGCATCAGCGGGATATTGGCGAAATAAAGCCCGGCGCCGCCAACCAGCATGATTCCGATTTCCGCCGCCTTGATGATGCGGATCAGCCTGGCCTTGTCGCGTATATCGGCGAGCTGGCCAGCGGTCGCCGACAGCAAGAAGAAGGGCAGGATGAACAGCCCTTGGGCGATCGCGCTGAATTGCGCTTCGCGGGTCGCGTCTGAATACAGGTGATAGGTGACGAACAGCACCACCATCTGCTTGAACAGGCTGTCGTTGAACGCGCCAAGCGCCTGCGTTGCGAACAGGGGCAAGAACCGCCTGGAGCGCAGCAAATGGATCGAATTCTGCATCAAGGCGAAAATGCGCTCTCGTTAATTTGGTGTCGCGGCATAGCCAGCTTTGCGCCGGCGTCCAAACGCTATAACGCGTTGCCCGGACATGCTGACTCTTCCCAACCTTTTGACCCTGTCGCGAATTTTCGCGGTCCCGATCCTGGTGTTCCTGCTGTGGCGGCCGAGCCCGGTCGATTATGGAGTGACATTCGTCCTCTACTGTATCGTCGGGCTGACCGATTATTTCGACGGTTATCTGGCGCGTGCTCAGGGGCAGATATCGCGGCTCGGCCAGTTTCTCGACCCGATCGCCGACAAGATCATGGTCGCGGCGGTGCTGATCATGCTGATCTCCAGCCGCAAGGCCAATCCGGTGCCCGAGATTGAGGGGCTGCACATTATCGCCGCGCTGATCATCCTGCTGCGCGAGATTTTCGTGTCGGGGCTGCGCGAATATCTGGCGCCGCTCAACATCTCGATGCCGGTCAGCAACCTCGCCAAATGGAAGACGACATTCCAGTTGGTGGCCTTGGGGGCGCTGATCCTGGGCGGTGCATTTCCGGGTGCGCCGTGGGTCCATCTGGTGGGGCTGGTCTGCCTGTGGATCGCCGCCGTCCTGACACTGGTGACCGGCTGGGATTATCTGCGCATCGGGCTGAAACATATGGACTGATCGAGTGAGCGACTTTCTCTGAGCGAGTTTAGTCGTTTCCATCGATCAGTCGAGGCGCGTAGCGCCGGATACAAATCACTCAGGAGAAGAATCATGGACGCGAAGACTGGCGATATTGGCGGCTGCCCGATGGGCGGATCGAAAGCGCGCTCCCTGCTTGGCCGGACCAACAAGGATTGGTGGCCAGAAGGACTCCCGGTCGACATGCTGCATCAGCATGGCGTCTCGCCCGACCCGATGGGCGAGGATTTCAATTATGCCGAAGCGTTCAAGGCGCTCGATTATGATGCGCTGAAAGCCGATCTCACCGCGCTGATGACCGACAGCAAGCCGTGGTGGCCGGCCGATTACGGTCACTATGGCCCGTTCATGATCCGCATGGCGTGGCACGCCGCGGGCACCTATCGGGTCACCGACGGCCGCGGTGGGTCGTCGAGCGGGCAACAGCGCTTCGAGCCGCTCAACAGCTGGCCGGACAACGGCAACCTCGACAAGGCGCGCCGCTTGCTGTGGCCGATCAAGCAGAAATACGGCAAGCACATCAGCTGGGCCGATCTGTTCATCCTCGCCGGCAATGTCGCGATCGAGAGCATGGGCGGCCCAGTGTTCGGCTTCGGCGGCGGCCGCAAGGACGTGTTCCAGTCGGAGGGCGATACCTTCTGGGGCGCCGAGGAAATCTGGGTCAGCGATGGCGCCAAGACTCGTCTCGACGAAGAAAATATTGAACTCGAAGGCCCGCTGGCCGCGATCCAGATGGGCCTGATCTACGTCAATCCGGAAGGCCCGGGCGGCAACCCCGATCCGCTGCAATCGGCGCGCGACATGAAGGCGACCTTCAGCCGCATGGCGATGAACAGCGAGGAGACGGTCGCGCTTACTGCGGGCGGCCACGCCTTCGGCAAGGCGCATGGCGCCAAGCCCGCCGACAGCTTCCGCAACAATCCCGCGTCGGAGGATGTTCATCTGCAGGGCATGGGCTGGCTGACCGACGAGGAAGAGATCGGCAAGGGCCACATCACGACCTCGGGCATCGAAGGCGCCTGGTCGAACAACCCGACCAAGTGGAGCGGGGACTATTTCCGCCTGCTGTTCAAATATGACTATGAACTGGTCAGGAGCCCGGCTGGCGCGCAGCAGTGGCAGCCGGTCAATCCCGAGCACGAGGACATGGCGCCCGACGCGCGCGATCCCAGCAAGCGCGTGCCGACGATGATGACCACCGCCGACATGGCGCTGAAGATGGACCCCGAATTTCGCGCTATCTCCGAGCGGTTCCGCGACGACCAGTCCGCGCTCGACGACGCCTTCGCTCGCGCCTGGTTCAAGCTGACCCATCGCGACATGGGGCCGAAGTCGCTCTATCTCGGCCCGGAAGTGCCAGAGGAAACACTGATCTGGCAGGACCCGGTTCCGGTTGGCACCGCGCCGTCGGAAGGCGATGTCGCCGCGTTCAAGGACAAGGTACTGTCGAGCGGCCTGACGGTATCGCAGCTGGTTAAGACAGCGTGGGCCTCGGCCTCGACGTATCGCAAGTCGGATCGTCGCGGCGGTGCCAATGGTGCGCGCATCGCGCTCGCGCCGCAGAAGGACTGGGCGATCAACGAGCCGGCGGAACTGGCCAAGGTACTGGCCAAGCTCAACGAGTTGCGTGGGTCGATGTCGCTCGCCGACGCGATCGTGCTGGCCGGGTCGGCGGCGGTCGAGAAAGCGGTGAAGGACGCGGGCTTCAATGTCGCCGTGCCCTTTGCGGGCGGTCGCGGCGACGCGAGCCAGGATTGGACCGACGTCGACAGCTTCGTGTGGATGGAGCCGCAGGCCGACGGGTTCCGCAATTACCTCAAGACCCGCCAGCCGGTGAAGACCGAGGAATTGCTGCTCGACAAGGCTTCGTTGCTTGGGTTGTCGGCCCCGGAACTTACCGTGCTGGTCGGCGGGTTGCGCGTGCTCGGTGCCAATCATGGCGACATTCCCGAGGGCGTGCTGACCACCCGCAAAGGGCAGCTGACGAACGACTTCTTCATCAACCTGCTCGACAATGAAACGTTCTGGGATCTGGTCGATACCAAAAGCGACGAGGAGTTCATCGGTTACACCCGCGGGGGCCGCGTCGAGAAATGGCGCGCCACCCGCACCGACCTCATCTTCGGCTCCAACAGCCAGCTTCGCGCCACCGCCGAAGTCTATGCCGAAAACGGGCATGAGGAAAAGTTTGTGAAGGACTTCGTCGCCGCCTGGACCAAGGTGATGAACGCCGACCGGGTCGATCTGGCCTAAGAACGGGTAATCGATTTCAGGCTCGTGGCGAGGAGGCGAAATTCCTCCTCGCGCGGGCTCGATCGGCGCCAGGCGAGCGCGATCTGGCGCGCACCATGTTCAGCCTCAAGCGGGAGCGCCTCGATCCGAGTCCCATCGAGCAAACCGGCATCGACCGCCATCTGCGGGATGAAGGTCAAACCGAGACCGTTGTCGACCATCTGCACCAGGGTGTGGAGCGAAGTGCCCATCATCGTCGCCCCGGCGCGGATCTCGGGCCGGTTGCAGGCGGCGAGCGCGTGATCCTTGAGGCAATGGCCGTCTTCAAGCAGCAACAAGCGGCGCTCGTCGATCGCGCTGGCGTCGACGGTCGCGGTGGCGGGCGCTTCGCCGTGGGGGAAAGCGACCAGCAGGCTGTCGTCGAACAGATGGACGCTATCCACGTCCCCGCAGGCGTAAGGCAAAGCGAGCAGGACGCAGTCGAGCTGGCCGCGGTGGAGCGCCTCGCACGCCGCATGGCTGGTGTCCTCGCGCAGGAACAAGCGGAGTCGCGGATATTGGTCGCGCAGGCTGGGCAGCATCTTGGGCAGCAGGAACGGGGCGATGGTCGGGATGACGCCCATGCGCAGTTCGCCGGTCAGCGGCTGCGCCTCGGCGCGCGCCATGTCGGCCAGCTCCTCGCTCTCGCGCAATACCCGGACGGCCTTGTCAGCGATGCGCGTGCCGAGCGGGGTGAAGCGCACGACGCGGCGAGTGCGCTCGACCAAAGTTGTGCCGAGCAAGGTTTCGAGTTCGCGCAGGCCCGCCGACAGCGTCGACTGGGTGACGAAGCAGCTTTCCGCCGCGCGCCCGAAATGGCCGTGGCCGCGCAGCGCAACGAGATATTGCAATTGCTTGAGCGTAGGATGGTGAACAATCATCAGCGAATCCGATCAATCCGCTGATTCTAATTGCTTCGCTCGCTCAATGCTAGGCGAGCGCTCTGTACAAGCCGTAGATGCTCACGATCGTCAGCAACGCGCCAACAAAAGTCAGCAAGGTGTCGGGATTGACCCGCTTGGCGATCTGCGCGCCGAATGGGGCCGCCAGCACGCCGCCAATGAGCAGGCCGAGCGTTGCGGTGGTGAACGCCTTCAACCCCATCGTCAGGATGAACGTTGCCGAGATGGTCACGGTGAGGAAAAATTCGGCGGTGTTGACCGTCCCGATGGTCTTGCGTGGGTTGCTCCCCTGAACCAGCAGGTTGGAGGTCACGATCGCGCCCCAGCCGCCGCCGCCTGCCGCGTCGAGAAACCCGCCGACGAGGCCCAATGGCTCGACCACGCGCGGGCGCCGCTCGGTATGGCGGTGCATGATTCCGCGATAGAATAAATAGACCCCGAGCCCGGTCAGGTAGGCAAGGACGAACGGTTTGGCATGATCCGCGCTGACGCTGAGGACATACGCCCCCGCGACACCGCCGATCACGCCCGGAATGACCAGCCGGAAGAACAGGCGCCAATCGACATTGCGGTGGACGACATGGCTGATCGCCGAAACCGCAGTGGTAAAGGTTTCGGCGGTGTGGACTCCAGCCGAAGCGGCGGCGGGGGGAACCCCGGTGCTGATCAGCAGCGTGCTCGAAATCTGCCCGAACGCCATGCCGAGCGCGCCGTCGATCATCTGTGCCGAAAAGCCGATCAGGGCGAACAGCAACAGCGAGGACGGATCAGCCAATAGGTCGGTGAGAATGTCGCGCTCCACCCCAGTTGCGGTCGCCACTTTGATGGAGATGCGAAGGCAGGGCAAGCGGGGCAAGCCGCACCGGGCTTCGCTTCGGCTGGCAATTGCACCGAAGCGTGCCTAAATTGGCTGTCCTACACGATTTCAAGGGAAGCCCGGACCGGGATGGCATTGTTCGATTATCTCGACTCGGTGAAAAGCCGCGATCCCGCTGCGCGGTCGCGCTGGGAAGTGCTGACCTATCCCGGCGCGTGGGCATTGATGTTCCATCGTGTCGGCCATTGGTTATACGGCGGGCGACTGTATTTCCTCGCCCGGCTGGTGAACCATATCTCACGCATGCTGACCGCGATCGACATCCATCCCGGCGCGACGATCGGGCGCAATTTCTTCATCGACCACGGTTTTACGGTGATCGGCGAGACCGCCGAGATCGGTGACAATGTCACCATCTATCAGAACGTCACTTTGGGCGGGACCAACCCGTCGACCGGGGTTGGCGGCAAGCGTCACCCGACCTTGCGCGACGGCGTGGTGATCGGGTCGGGGGCACAGATCCTCGGGCCGATCATCCTCGGCGAAGGTGCCAAGGTCGGCGCCAATTCGGTGGTCACACGCGATGTCGATCCGGGCGCGACGATGGTCGGGATCCCGGCCAAGCCGGTCGACGTCGAGTCGGTCCATTACAGCCCGGGGTTTATTCCTTACGGAACGCCGTGCGGCGAGGATGCCGACCCGGCGGGGGCTGGCTTCGCCGCGCTTGAAGCTGAAGTTGCCACCCTGCGGCGCGAGATTGAAGCGTTGAAGGCGGCGCAGGCACCAGCGGTCAGGGCCAAAAGCGCGTGAATGTCGTCACCCCCTTCCCGCAGCGTGGGGGGCCAGTCGTTACCGCGTTCGACCGGCCCGAGCTGATGCGCATCCTCGATTTGTATGGCCGGATGGTCGCGGCCGGGCACTGGCGCGATTATGCGATGCAGTTCGACCGCGACGTAGCCTGCTTCGCGGCCTTCCGCCGGGCGACCGAACGACCAGAAGTCCGCATAGAAAAACGCCCCGAG
>JBKJUB010000141.1:0-9581 GCA_046590765.1 Sphingomicrobium sp.
GCGCGGAACAGCAAATGCGCACGATATTCGCCATCGGCAAGCCCGGCAGGCGCGCGCGCAGCGATGCGGATCGTTTGTGGCTGATTGGGGGCGATGGTCACCCGGCGCGGGGCGTAAAGGATCATCGATTGGGCGGTTTTTTCGCGATCGTTGGCGACAGCGACGTCTTCCAGGCTGCCGTCGGGTTTCATCCGGCGAAGCTCGACCGAGACGCGGTAGACCGCGACATCGTCACCGATATTGCTCAGCACAATCTCGGTCCCGCGCGATCCGTTGAGGACAATCCGCGTCGGGGCGACCAGCAAGTCGCCGACCCCGGCACTGGCCGGCGGGGTCGCCAAGGCAGCAAATGGCAGGGCAAGCGCGATCAACAGGCGGCGGGCAACTTTCATCGAACGATCTCCATTAGGTCCGTTTCGGTGGAGATTGATCGGAAATGGTTACTTTACCGCTAACCATGCTGAATAAGCGTCGGGCCGCGACCAACGAAAAGGGCCGCCGGATTGCGCCGGCGGCCCTGAAGGTGATCCGAGCGGAGCTACGGATTATTGCACGCGATCGAAACGCTTATTGATAATCGACCTGGACGTTGACGGTGCCCGAATAGAGGCCGTCGGTCGTGCCGGTGCCAATCACGAACGAGCCACCGATCGCGAAATCGGTGCCCGGTGCGCCGGCGCTGGTCAGCGTTACCGACGCCGCGCCCGACGGTGTCATCGACAGCGTCGTTGCATCATTGGCGTTGGTCAGCAGGCTGGCGGTCTTGATGATGGTCACGACTGCGTTGTTGGTGCCGCGAACGTTGTAGGTCGGGACGCTGGTCGTGCCCGAGCATTGCAGTTCGGCCGTGCCGCCGCCGCAGCTGAGCACATTGGCCGAGCTGAGCGAGACGGTGCGGTTGGCGGTGACGCCGTTGAGCACGATCGTTCCGAAGTTGAGCGAACCAGTCGCGGTCAGCGTCAGCGGACGAACGATCTTGGCGGTCGCCGACGGCGCTGCGCCGGTCACGCCAACCGGCGCGGCAAGCGCCGGCGTCGTGGCGAGAACGGCCGCGGCGAGCGCCGCAAATTTCACAAGCTTGGTCATATTGATAATCCCCACAGGTTCCAAATCCGAGCGGTGCCCGGACAACCGGCCAACCGTGATGTCGTCATTAACCGTGACCGCTTACGGCTTTGCTCAGCATCATGGTTAAAGTGTTGTTTAGATTTGGTCCGGTCTGGACCAATCTCTGCGGCGGACTGTCCTCAGAGATAATCGACGGTGATCGGGATGTCGCCGCGATACTCGCCATCAACATTGCCCGACACCGCAAGCTCCCCGCCGAAGCGGAACTGGAGCGTCCCTTGCGAATCGAGTCGCGCCGCACTGGGCAGGTCGCTGGTCAGCGCGCTGAGGCGGATCGTGCCGCCGGTCAGCCCATAAAGCTGGATCGCGGTTGGAAAGCCGATTCGCACCAGCCGACCAGGTTCGCCGTGGACGATGACGTTGCCGACCATTGCCCGGCCCGTCATCGCGCCGAGCGACCCGCTGGTCGAGGAAGTGCCGTCGGGCGACAGTCGAGCGATGCCCGCCGCCGTCGAATCGAGCAGGATCAATTGATCGAAATCGAGCCGCGCCTGGACTTCAAGGCGAATCGGGGTCGATTCGGCGGTACCTTCCGCGGTGGTGGTCGGGGTATCGCACAAACGGCACTGCGCCGGCGCTTTGCCGGGCAAGGCAAATGCCCCGGCAACCAGGGCAAAAGCCGACAATGATGCGAAACGCAGGCCTGACATGATGCCCTTGATATTGGGCGAGGAATGAAAACATGGTTAAGACGCGCTTCACGATTTAGCGTACAGGAGTTTCGAATGACCCATGATCGCACCCCCTCGCCCGCCGACACCGACTGGCGCTCCAAGCTGACCCCCGAACAATATCGCGTGCTCCGTCAGTCGGGCACTGAACCGGCGTGGACCGGCGAATTGCTCGGCAACAAGGCTGATGGCGATTATGTTTGTGCCGGGTGCGGCGCGCGCCTGTTCCGCAGCGACGACAAATATGACAGCGGCAGCGGCTGGCCGAGCTTCACCGCGCCAATGGGCGGCGATGCCGTCGCCGAAGAAACCGACTCCACCCTCGGCATGGACCGCACCGAGGTGAAATGCGCCAAGTGCGAAGGGCATTTGGGGCACGTCTTTCCCGACGGGCCAGGACCCGAGGGTCTGCGTTATTGCATCAACAGCGCGTCGCTCGGGTTCAAGGCCGACGACGCCGAGGATCGCCAAGCGGGCGCGGATCGAGCAGCGCAGGCCGACTGACTCTTGCCGCGCCCCCGGCTTGTTCCTATCGCTGGACGCTAAATGGCTCGATCTCCTTCGAAAACCGCCGGCTCGACGCTTGCGACCGTGTTCAAATATGGGTTGGCGGCTACGGCGGTCGGGCTGCTCGCGCTGATCGTCGCAGTGGTCGTGGCGATGACGTCCCTGCCCAATTATGACGAGCTGGCGAAGCGCGACGATTTGGGCCAGATGATCCGCATCCGCGCCGCCGACGGCAGCGTGCTGGTGACGATGGGGCCGAGCTTCGGCCAATGGCTGCCGTATGAGAAAATCCCGGCGACGATGCGCGCGGCGATGATCTCGGTTGAGGACAAAAGGTTTCGCGGGCATTTGGGGGTCGACCCGATCGGCATGGCGCGATCGGTCAAGGTCAGGTTCGACAGCGGCCGCTGGAAGCAGGGCGGATCGACCATCACCCAGCAATTGGCGCGCAATATCTTTTTGACCAACAGCCGGACGTTCGGCCGCAAGGTCCGCGAGGGCGTGCTGGCGCTGGCGCTGGAGCGTAAGTTCAGCAAGGATCAGATCCTCGAACTGTACCTCAACCGGGTCTATTTCGGCGGCGGTGCCTATGGCATCGATGCCGCCAGCCGGACCTTCTTCGGTCATGGCGCCGACCAATTGAGCCTGAGCGAAGCAGCGATCATCGCCGGGCTGGTCAAGGCGCCGTCCAATTATTCGCCGACTGCCGACGTTGCCGCTGCGCGCGGGCGGGCCGGGGTGGTGATCCAGTCGATGGTCGACAACGGCTTCCTCTCGGCCAGCGCCGCCGCCAGTGCGATCGATGCGCAGATCAAGGTCCAGCCTGCGGCCAGGCTCAACAGCGCGCGCTACTTCACCGACTGGGCGCTGCCCCAGCTCGATACGTTGATCGACGAAACCAAGGAGCCGATCGACGTGTGGACCACGCTCGATCCGCGGATGCAGGAACTTGCCGACCGGGCGATCAATGGGAATACGCCGGCCGGTGTGCAGGGCGCCCTGGTGTCGATCGACCGCGACGGCGCCGTCCGGGCGATGATCGGCGGGCGCGATTATGTCACGTCAATCTATAATCGCGCGACCCAAGCGCAGCGCCAGCCGGGATCATCGTTCAAATTGTTCGTCTATCTGTCAGCGCTGGAGGCGGGCAAGAAGCCGACCGACGTGCTGGTCGACGAGCCGTTCGAGGTCGACGGATGGAAGCCGCGCAACTCGACCCGTACCTTCGCCGGGCCGGTGACCTTACGCGAGGCTTTCTCGCGATCGATCAATACCATCAGCGCGAAGATCGGCGCCGAGCTTGGCTTCGGGACGATTGCCGACATGGCGCACCGCTTTGGGGTCGGGACCAACATTTCCACTTATCCATCGATGGTTCTCGGAACGAGCGACGTGCGGCTGATCGACATGACCCGCGCCTTCGCCTCGGTCAGCAATCGCGGGGTGTCGGTGATGCCCTATGCGATTCGCAAGGTGGTCGCCGCCGACGGGCGCTTGTTGTACCAGCACGAGCCAACCGAGGAACGCGTGCTGGTTGCGCCGTGGGTCGCTGCGGGGATGACCGATTTGCTTCAGTCGGCTGTGCTCAGCGGTACTGGGCGAGCAGCGCAGATCGGCCGCCCGGTTGCGGGCAAGACCGGCACCACGACATCGAACAAGGACGGCTGGTTCATCGGCTTTTCGAGTGGGCTGACCACCGGGGTGTGGATGGGGCGCGACAATGCGCGACCGATTGCCGGCTTGCAGGGCGGGACCGCCCCGGCGCGCGCCTTCGCCAGCTTCATGAAGGCGGCAGTGGCCAATCGCCCGATCACCAAATTCGAAACCGATGTGCCGCTGCCCGACTGGCAGCTTGAACCCGATGAAGAGGCATGGGGCCTACCCCCCGAGGAAACTTTTGGACCGGCGTTAGTCGACGAGAATGGCAACCCGATCGGCACGCCGGCGAGCGAATCGCAGGGCATCCCTGTCCCCGCCCAGCCCGGCGGTCCCGATCAGACCGAGCTCGACCGTATCTTCAACAGCCCGCCGCCGCAGCGCGAGCAACGGACCGCGCCGCCACCGCCGCGGTCAGAGCCCGCGCCCGACCCGCTTCAGCCGCGGCCCGAGCAACCGCAGGGCTGATCGCGCCACCGCGACGTCTCCGTCGAACAGGCGCGCCTCAACCGCCTTGAACTCGGCGCCGTGGTTCATGTGCACGCGATGCGCGACTTCATGCGCAACGACCCAGCGGCGGACGTGCGGCGGCGCCAGTACCAACCGCCAATTGTACCGGATCGCGCCCGACGCCGAGCAGCTTCCCCAGCGCGACGAGGCATCGCCGATGCTGACGCTACGCACGGTTACCCCGGCGCGCTGCGCAGTTTCGGCGGTTTCGGCCGACAGCAAGTCCCGGGCACGGCGGCGGAGGAAGGATTCGATCCGCCGCGCAAATCCTTCACGCGGGCCGCCGCAGCGCAGCCGACCGTCCTCGTGACGAACCGTGCGGGGCAGATCGACGTTCCAGTCGAGGGAGGTCTCGACCCCCTCGAACGGAATGGTCGCGCCAGGCTTGAACGGGTTACCCGATGGCAGTTTGGCAAGCTCGGTCTCGACCCAGGCGCGCTGGCCGAGCGCCCAATCGAGCGCGGCCTTGCGGCTCGACCGGGGCGGGCAGGTCAGCAGCAATTGCCGCTTGTCGGGATCGAGCCTCAGCCGGAGGCGCCGGGCGCGCGGATGATGGCGAATCGCGATCGGCCACGGCAACCCCGGTTGGTCGAGCGATGCTTCAAAGCTGGCGGTCGACAAGGTGCCATTCCAACTCGCCAGCATCGACTTCGCTGACCGTCCAGCCGCGGGTTGACTGGCCAGCCTCATGCACCGTCTCGCGGCTGCCCGAGATCAGATAATGCCAATCCTTGAGTGGCTCATCGGCGGCGCGAAGCCGATAGGCGCAGGTCGAGGGCAGCCAGCCAAGATTGTCGATCCGCCCGCGTTCGAGCTGGACGCAATCGTCGACCAGCTTCTTGCGGCGCTTGTAATCGGTGCATTGGCCATGGTGGCTGTCGAGCAATTTGCAGGCGACGTTGGTGAGATAATATTCGCCGGTATCGTCATCTTCGAGCTTGTGCAGGCAGCAGCGGCCGCAGCCATCGCACAAGGCTTCCCACTCGCCCCGGTCGAGACTCGCCAGGGGTTGTTCCCAAAAAGGTTTTCTCTTGTTCATCGGCGGTGTAGCCATGCGCGGGCATAGGATGATGATCAAGGGCAATCGCGGGCAGATGAAGCAGATGAAACGACGGTTTGGACTGGCGCTTGTGGCGCTTTCGCTGGCTGCAGCACCGGCGACGGCGCAAGGTTTGGGGTCGGACGGCGAAGCATTCCTCGGCGCGCTTCGCGAATCCAACGGCACCAAGGCGCTCGGCCTGGCTGAAGGCAAAGGCTCGACCGTGATCAATTATCGCGGCGACCATGGCGAAAGCGCGCTGCACATTGTCACCCGGCTGCGCAACCTCAACTGGATGGGCTTTCTGCTGGCCAATGGCGCCGATCCCGACATCGCCGACGCGCAAGGCGACACGCCGCTGATCCTGACCGCGCGAGCTGGTTATAATGAAGGCGCCGCGCAACTGCTCCAGGCGCGCGCCTCGGTCGACAAGGCCAACCGGCTGGGCGAAACCCCGTTGATCGTCGCGGTGCAAAAGCGCAATGGGCCGATCGTCAGTACGTTGCTCAAGCTGGGCGCCAACCCCGACCGGCAGGATCATGCCGCCGGCTATAGCGCGCGCGATTATGCCAAGCGCGATTCGCGGTCAAAGGAGATGCTTCGGCTGATCGATACGGTGAAATCGCGAGTGCCGATCAAGCCAATCCGCTAGTTTCCAAAGCCCAAAGTCGGATCGATTTGCGCTGACAGGCGGCGGGCCGCGCGACGCGCGAAGTTGAGCCATTCGGCTTTGCGCCGCGCAGGCGCCAACGGGCGCAATAGCGCCTCTCGCCGAATCGCCGCATCGTAACGATCAGCGACTAGCAGGCCGGCCTCGTCGGGCAGGAAATGCTGATCGTCGAGCAGGCCGGACAGCGACTGCGGCACGGCCCAGTAAAAGCGATCACAATAGTCGAGATAGTCGCGCCATTTGCCGTCGCCGAGCAAATCGGCGCGGCTGACCTTGATCTCGACGATCGTCAAATGGCCCTTGGGGTCGATTGCAACAAGATCGGCGCGGCGACCGTTGGGCAGCGGGACTTCGCACATCGCAAACCAGTCCTGGCGGCAGAATAAGCGCGTCACACCGCGCGCGACCTCTGCCGCGATTGGCGGTTGGTCGGCAAAACAATCGGGAATCGGGACCGCGCTGCTCATCGCCAGCGGTTAGAACGATTCAAGAACGATGGAAAGCGCCGAGGCGCCGCCGACTAGCGGTAAAAGATGTGGTTGCCGACGCTTCCGAGACGAGCCAGACGCCAGCCCGGCGACACCCGCTTGGCGTGGAAGAATAACGCGCCAGGGACCGACGAAATGTGCAATTTCTGATGCACGATCTTGGCCACCGCAACGGCATTTTCCCACTGGCGGCTGGCGCGCGCCGGGGCCGGATAGCTGTGACCGCGAACGAAGCTGAACTGGCTGCGCTGGAACAATACGCCGCAATAGGTTGACGCGAAGCGCCCCGACTTGGCGCGATTGGCGATCACCTGCCCGACGGCGAGCTGGCCGGCGAGCGGTTCGCTCTTTGATTCATAATAGATGCCCGCCGCGAGACATTCGAGTTCGCGGCTGCCGGGGTTGGCGCTGCGGAGCGCGGCAACTTTGCTCGACAGATCGCCAGTCAGGCGCGGCGTGGCGACAATTGGTGGAGCGGCAGGCTCGCCAGGCTTGACAGAATCGAGCGTCGGGGCCAGCGGATCGGACTCAACCGCAACAGCGGGAAGCTCGACGATCGCCTCGATCGGCTGCACGACGGTGCGTATTGGAAGGACGTTGGACGCCACCGAAATCAACGGTTCGGGCGTGGCATAAGCCTGGGCAGGGGCGACCGACATGAGGGTCAAGCCAGCGAGCACTAAAGCTGCAGATTGAAATCGAACAATCATTTAATCTTCATCAAGTGCGGCGAACCGTCCGTGGTGCCCGGGCCCTTGATGAGCCTCGCTTCGCGCCTTGAATGGATCCCCGTCTGCGTGGCAGCTAGCCGACCGATTTGTCGTGCGAGACTGCCCCCCGCTCTGTTCTTGAAACAGGCTTTCGCCCGGCTAAGTTAAGCAATCAAGTCGAAGCGGTCGTTTCAGCGATGAATCGTTCCGCATCCGGGATGTCCAGTTCAATTAACCAGAAATCCGGGTCGAACCGAGCCCGATTCTCGATCGATTCGTGGAACTTATCTCGATTCAGTGCGTCGCCGCGCGCAGCCACGGTCCAGCAATAATTGAAATCCGCCGCCATCTGGCGCTCGATCAGGGCGTGTGGAACGCCGCGCTCCATCACCAGCAGAACAATCGCCCCGCTATCCGGATCGCCGCGCCGAAGCACAGTCGCGAAGCCGCCATTGCTTTCGGCCTGCCGAATTAGCGCCGTCGCTTCCAGTTTTGCGGGCAGCCGGTCGCTCAACGCGCGCAATAACCGTCGAGGCCTGACAAGGCGATGTGCGAGCGCAGGAAGGTGCCGGTGCCGCGCGCGCATTCCTCGCCGTCGGGATCGACAATTCGCGCTTCGGCGACAAACACCCGCCGCTTGCCGCTGATCCACTTACCCTCGGCGACCATCGGACCTTCGCGCATCGGCCTGGTGAAATGCAGGTTGAACGCGGTCGTCAGCAGGAAGCGATCGCTGACCAGGCTGTTGGCGGCGTAGAATGCGGCATCGTCTAGCATCTTGAAATAGAGCGTGCCGTGTGCCGCGCCGGCGGCGTGAAAGGCGGATCCGTCGACCGTGAAGTGGATTCGCGATTGCCCCGCCCTGGCGAGCTCAAGCCGCGATTCGAACAACAGGTTGATCGGCGCCGAATCGTAAAGCGTCTCTAGGCTACGCAGATGCGCCTGCGCCCCCGACCCGCGATCCAAATCAGGCGGCATCGCGCTCTTCGGACGCCATCAGCACCGCTGCCAGCGCATCGCGGCTCCGCGCGCCGCGCATCTTCTCAAGCGTGGTGCCGTTGCGGATCGTCCGGCTGACCGCCGCAAGCGCCTTCAAATGGTGCGCCCCGGCGTCGGGCGGCGACAGCATCAGGAAAACGAGATCGACCGGCAGGCCATCGATTGCCTTGTAGTCGAGCGGCTCGGCAAGCCGGACGAGCATCGCGTAGATCGAGCCCAGCCCGTCGATCTTGCCGTGGGGGATCGCGACGCCATTGCCGAAGCCGGTCGAGCCAAGCCGTTCGCGTTCGACCACCGAATCGACGATCGCCGCCGGGTCGAGCCCGAGGTGCGCGCCGGCGGTCTGGCCGAGCATCGTCAACAGTTGCCGTTTGTTACCGGCACCCAGGCCGACCCGGATCGATTCGAAATCAAGAAAGTCGGTTAGCCGCATTGGGACAGCTTTCACTCATGGGCAGGCGAATACGCGCCTGGCGCCGGTTACAGGTCGATTAGACGATTGTCATTGCGCTTGCGGTTCGACCCAGCCGATCGTTCCGTCATCTCGTCGATAGACCATGTTGAAGTCGCCGCTGGCAAGGTTTCGGAACATCAGCGCATTAGTGTTGCGAAGATCGAGCATCATTACTGCGTCGGACACGGTCGCTTCGGGAATGTCGACCTTGGTCTCGGCGATCACCGGGGGGCTGGCGGGCGATTCGTCAGCCGCGGCCGGCGCTGCAAAAATGGTGTAGCCGGCATCTTCGATCAACGCTTCCTCGGCGCCATTGCCCTTGCGGTTGCGAAGCCGACTGACATAGCGCGATAGCTGGCGTTCAATCTTATCGGCGGCGCCTTCGAACGCGACATGCGCGTCATTGGCCCGGCCCGATGCCTTGAGTACCACGCCATGCGTAACCGGCGCGACAATGTCGCAGGTGAATGCTTCATGCGGTCCGCGCCCGAAGGTCACACTAGCGGCCGCAGCGCGGTCGAAATAACGGCTGGTGATCGCCGACATGCGATCGTTGCAATGCGCCTGAAGCGCTTCCCCGGTTTTGACCTGATGGCCAGCGACCCGAACGTTCACGAATGTTCCTTTCAACTTCATGCCTGGCGGCACATCGCCTAGATCGGAGCCAGAAAGCGCTCCCACAAGGGATTGACCAGCCCGGCTACAAAGCGCCGGTGAGCCTCGCGTTCCGCAGCGGACGCGAAATGCGG
>JBKJUB010000218.1:0-3484 GCA_046590765.1 Sphingomicrobium sp.
AATAGCCGGTTTCGACCGACCACTTGCACGGTCATCAACTGATTGAGGATCGCGTTGGCCTGGGTCTCGAAACCCATGTTCGCACAAGCCATTTTCGTCGACACCATTGCGCCTGCATCGAGCGTGCTGCCGGTCTGGCTATACGTCCCGCCGATTGTGTTGCAGCCGAACTTGGCCGCAATCCGCCCGCTGTCGAAATCGAGATGATAGTCGCCCTGGCGCGGCACGGGTCGGCCATTGATCCGGGCCACCCGCCAGCGGGTCCGCTCGAGCGTCGTCTCGGGCCCGGCTTGCGGCGCGATGACCTGCGGATTGCCGCGTTCGTCGACCGTGGTGAAGAACGCCGCCGGCGCGCCGCAACCCTTATATTGGCGGCCATCGACCCGTACCTGGACCGTGTCGCGATACGTGCGATCGCTCATCCCGTCGCTGCACCGCGAATGGACGATATTCACGTTGATCCGGCGTCCCTGGTAAATCTCGCCGCCGACGCCATTGCGCACCGGCGGGGTCGGCTCGACCACCGAAACATTATTGCCGCGATCGGTGAACCGCATCTCACGACCGATTGTCAGGTCCCAGAACGGCTCGGTCCCGACCGCGCGATAATCGCCCTGATTGACCGGCGGCCCGGGGTATGGCGCGGGATAAGGCTCAGGGTAGCCCTGATTGCCGTAGGGATCGGCGGGATAGGTCTGGCAAGCAGCGAGACCCAAAGCGAGCAGCGGAAGCGCTATGATCGTTCTCATGCCGCAACAACCCGCCACGCGGGTCAGCGGTTCCGCCAGCTCGCTGTGACTTGATAGGCCATCACCGCCGCCGCGATTGCTGCGTTGAGGCTGTCGGCGCGCCCCGCCATCGGAATTTTGACGAGGGTGTTGCATTCCGCTTCGTAGGCGGCGGGCAAACCCTGGCTCTCGTTGCCGACCAGCAGGAAGCACGGCTGGTCATAGGTCGCGTCGAGGTAATCCAATTGTGTATTCAGGCTGGTACCGACCAATTGCCCGGGCTCGCCGCGGAGCCATGGCACGAATTCCTCCCACCGCGCAGTGGCGACTTGCTGGGTGAAGATCGCGCCCATCGATGCGCGCACCGCCTCGACCGAGAAAGGGTCGGCGCAATCGTCGATCAGGATCAGCCCGCCAGCGCCAACCGCGTCGCCAGTGCGCAGCATGGTGCCAAGGTTGCCGGGGTCGCGAAGGGCTTGGGCCACCAGCCACAATGGCGCGGCGGCGCGGTCGATTGCGGCCAGCTCGGTCGGTGGCTGCTTGTACACCCCCAATATCGCCTGCGGATTATCCTTGCCGCTCATCTTGGCGAGGATGTCGGGACTGGTTTCGATCACGTCCGCGCCCTCGGCCTCGGCGGCGGCGATGATCTCCGCCGCCAGCGGATGTACGCCGCCAGCGGGCGCGTAAGCGATCACCATCGGCAACAATCCGCTGTCGCGCGCTTCGGCCAGGATGCGCAGGCCCTCGGCGAGGAACTTGCCCTCGGCCCTGCGCTCCTTCTTGTCGCGAAGGCCCCGGATCCGCTTGACGGTATCGTTGGCGAAGCTGTGGATCTCGCGCGGCAAGGCTCAATCCTCGCCGAAGCGCTCTTCGATCAGGCGCGCAAGCTGTTCGAGCGAATCGTCGGCGCCGTCGCCCGAGACATGCAGCACGACGTCGTCGCCCATTGCCGCGCCAAGCATCATCAGCCCCATGATCGAGGTGCCACAAACCTTGTTGCCATCCTTTTCGACCTCGATCGCGGAGGGCAAAGTGGCGGCGAGGTTGACGAACTTGGCGCTCGCCCGGGCATGGAGCCCGCGCTTGTTGGTCATTCGAACGGTGCGGCTAAGCACGGTCAAGCCGCCGCTTCCCCAAGGATTTCGGAGGCGACGCTGATATATTTGCGCCCCGCCTCGCGCGCCGCGGCGACGGCCGCCTGGACGCCCATCACCTTGCGCGCCCCCTCAAGCCGGATCAGCATCGGCAGATTGACCCCGGCGATGACCTCGATGTCGCTGCTCTTCATCAGGCTGATCGCCAGGTTCGACGGGGTGCCGCCGAACAAATCGGTCAGGATGATCACACCGCTGCCGTCGCTGACCCGCGCGATTGCGGCAGCGATGTCCTTGCGTCGTGCTTCCATATCGTCATCGGCCTCGATGCAAATGCCCTCGACCGCGTCTTGCGGGCCGACAACATGCTGCAGGGCCGTGATGAACTCGGCCGCCAGACGGCCGTGGGTCACCAACACTAATCCGATCATCTACTCACCTGGTTCGCTTGCCGTCCCGTCGGGGCGGGTGTCTTCAACGCTATCGCTCGGCTGGGACGACAAGTCGCGATGCCGGATGTTTGCCGGAAATCCCGCGACTCGCAATCTTTCCACCATTTCCACCGCCGCCGCCACCGAACGATGGCGACCGCCAGTACAGCCGAACGCTACCGTCAGATAGCTTTTGCCGGCGGCCCAATAGCGGGGAATGAGGTCGGATAGAAGCGATTCTATTGTCGCCATCGATTGCGTCCAGCCCGGATCGGCCGCGCAATAGTCCTGCACCGGCTGGTCGATCCCGGTCAGCGGGCGAAGCTCGTCGATCCAGTGCGGGTTGGGGACGAAGCGCATATCGAACACCAGATCGGCGGTGCGTGACATGCCGCGCGAGTAACCGAACGACGTCACCGTGATAACCGGCTGGTCGCGATCCTCGCCGTAGCGGATGCGCAATTCGTCGCGCAGTTCGGCGGGGGTGAGGTCGGTCGTGTCGAGCACCGAATCGGCGGTTGCACGAAGCGCTGCGGTCATTCCCCGATCGCGTGCGATCCCGTCTTCGGCGGGTCGATCGGGGGCGAGCGGATGGCGGCGCCGCGTTTCGTTGTAGCGCCGGCTGAGCTCGGCCCGCGAGCAATCGAGATAGAGGATCTCGGCGCGAACCCCGTCGAGCGCGCGAACCACGTCGGGCAGGCGATTGGGGTCGAAGCCGCGGCTCCGCGCATCCATCCCGACTGCGACCGGAAGTCGTTGACCGGCCTTGCGCTCGCCATCGACCAGGTCGCCCAGCAGCGCGACGGGCAGGTTATCGACGCAATCCCACCCCATATCTTCCAGCGCGTCGAGCACGGTCGATTTGCCCGCCCCCGACATGCCGGTGACCAGCAGCAGGCGCGGCTGGCTGGTCATGCGACCATCCTCAGTGCCAGTTCAACCTTGATCGGGGCCGACGCAGTCATTGCGTCGAGGCTGAATTTCGGCACTTCGATACCCAGAATCAACTGCTTTTCACCGTCAGGCAAGCGCTTGATTTCATTGCCTAACTCAATCCACAAAGACACCGCCGCTCTATCCGCTTGAACCACTTCTAAAATCCCGATTCCGCGCACTTCAATCTTCCCCCGGATCGTCCCCGGCGCACTAGCGATCAGCTTGCCATCGGCTTTGCTGATCAAGGTCTGATCATCGCTTACCAGCACGAAGCCCCGATCGATTAGCCGCA
>JBKJUB010000239.1:0-3303 GCA_046590765.1 Sphingomicrobium sp.
GATACAGGATCCGGGGTCAGCGACGATGTCGCCGGCCAGCTGTTCCAGCCGTTTATCACCACCAAGCGCAGCGGTATGGGAGTCGGCCTGTCGATTTCGCGCACGATCATCGAGGCGCACGGCGGCAGGATCTGGGTCGAGCCGAACGAGGGCGGGGGTGCTGTTTTTCGATTTACTGTTCAGCGAGTGGGCAAGGAGGAATTGGTCGATGGTGGATGAGCCCACGGTACATGTCATTGATGACGACGAGGCCGCGCGCCGGTCGCTTGCGTTCCTGCTCGATTGCGCCGGCCTCGCCGTCCGATCCTATGACTCGGCCGCCGCGTTCCTGAGGGCGGTGCCGTCAATGGAGCATGGCTGTATCATCACCGATGTGCGGATGCCGGAGATGAGCGGGGTCGAACTGATCGGACGTTTGAAGGCTCTTGCGGTGGCCGATCCAGTGATCGTCATCACCGGTCATGCCGACGTGCCGCTGGCGATCCAGGCGATGAAGGCCGGCGTCGCCGACTTCCTTGAAAAGCCGTTCAGCGACGATGCGATCTTGGATGCAGTGCGGTCGGCATTGTCGCGGCGGACCGACGTCAACCAAGCCAAGGCCGAACGTGACCGGTTCATCACCTTGTTGGATACGCTTTCACAGCGCGAGCGGGAGGTTCTCGACGGCCTAGTTGAAGGTCGGGCCAACAAGGTGATCGCATTCGACCTTGGCATTAGCGCACGCACGGTCGAGGTTTACCGGGCCAACGTCATGACCAAGATGAAGGCCGGGAGTCTGTCCGAGCTGGTCCGCATGGTGACTATCGCTAAGCTGCTCTAAAATCTGTTGCAGTGAGACGGCACCCGGGCCCGCATCGCGCTTCAAACGAAGCCTCTAGCCGACCGTGGCAATGGCGATGCCCATCGCCAGGACCGCAAGCGTCAGCATGATCGGGACGATGAGCATCTGTACCAGCGCCGCCTTGCCACTGTTGTGGCCTGTAAACGTGTTCATTCCATTGCGCAGGAATTCGTCAAAGCTCGTTCGAGCGCCGCTAGTGCGCTCGACGGCGAAGAAGATGCGCGGCACGGTGAAGAAGGCGACCGCGAACAATGCAGCGATCACGATCACGAAGATCGACTCGGCCGAGCCGACCGTGGCCACCGCAAGCGCAGCGATGAGCCCGACATAGGATGCGACAATCAACCCGCCCACCGCCGCAGGGACATCCGGGGCTGCCGGAGTGGCCTGGAAGAACTGCCGTTGGCTGGTTGGTAGCAACTCGGGGATAGGGAATGGCGCGACCGAAGCCGAAGTCGGCCAGACCGCCGCGACGTCCATCAAGTCATGGCCTTGCCTTGCAAAAAATTGTTCGCTGTCCATCGACGTCGCTCCTTCGTCCGGCCGGCTCGGCCATGATGTCGGGCAACTTTATGGGAGCTGCTCGCCCAGCGAAATTCGGATATTCGCCCTAAGGGAATTCCCGGAGTTTCAGCACGTTCGTCGCACGCCTATTCCTAGCGCCGACGCCAGCTTTCCGGAGGTGTAATGAAGGCCGAAATTCTGGCGCGCTACGCCGATCGCCAACTGCCGCGCTACACCAGCTATCCGACCGCGCCGCACTTCGCCGTTCTTGGCGCGGACGATTATCGGTCATGGTTGGCTCAGATACCGCCGGGCAGCGCCACGTCGCTTTACCTGCATTTGCCGTTCTGCCGATCGATGTGCTGGTATTGCGGCTGCCATACCACCGTGACCGCGCGCGACGAGCCGATCGCGCGTTATGTGGAGGCGCTGGCCGGCGAGATAGACCTCATCGCGGCGGCTCTTCCGCAGAGGATCGCGGTCAGGCATATTCACTTTGGCGGGGGCACGCCGACGCTGATGCAGCCGCGCCAATTCATCGCGCTGATGGACCAGCTGCGCGACCGCTTCGACATTGCCGACGACGCCGAGATCGCGATCGAGATCGACCCGCGCACGTTGGAAAGTTCGATGATAGACGCACTCGCCGCCGGTGGCGTCAATCGCGCCAGCCTTGGCGTGCAGAGCTTCGACCCGGTCGTCCAGCGCGCGATCAATCGCGTCCAGAGCTTCGATGAAACCAAGCTAGCGGTGGCGAAGCTTCGCGCGGCGGGAATCGCGGCGATCAACTTCGACCTCATTTACGGGCTGCCGCACCAGACGATCGAATCGTGCCTCGATACTGCGGCGCGGTCGCTTGAGCTCCAGCCCGATCGGTTGGCGGTGTTCGGCTATGCCCATGTCCCGACGTTCAAGCTTCACCAGCGCAAAATCCAGGAATCTGCGCTTCCCGACGGTGCCAGGCGGCATGCTCAGGCCGAATCGATTGCCGCGGCGCTGGTCGGGGCCGACTTTCGGCGGATCGGGCTCGACCATTACGCACGGCCCGGAGATTCGCTCGCGGTCGCCGCCGAAAACGGCGCGCTGCATCGCAATTTCCAAGGCTATACGACCGACGCGTGTGAGACGCTAATTGGGTTTGGCGCGTCGGCAATCGGGCGGCTGCCGCGGGGCTATGTCCAGAATGCTGTGCTGATTGGCGACTATCAGCGGCGCATCGCGGCGGGCCAGCTGGCCGTCAGCAAGGGTTGCGCTTTCGCTGCGGAGGACCGGCTGCGCGCGGCGGTGATCGAACGCATCATGTGCGACTATCGGGTCGACCTTGATGTCGTGTGCGGTCACTTCGGCGTGGACCCGGTCAAATTTCTGGCCAGCGCCGATGGTCTTGATGAGCTCGATCGCGATGGAATTGTCAGGCGTGAGCGCTTTGTCGTCGCTGTCGAGGATGATGCGCGCGAGTTGGTACGGGTGGCAGCTGCCGCATTCGACCAATATCTTAGCGCTGCCCCAGCGCGCCACTCACGCGCCGTGTGACGCGCTTTTGTTCCTTCGTTTAATAAGCCCACTCGAGCATCAGCCAGATCTTGCGCGTATCGCTCGCGAAGCTTTTGGCGCGGTAGTCGGCAAGCTTGGCGGTGGCGGTCCAGCGACCGCGCTTCGCCGAGACCATCGCGTCCCATTCACTGCCAAAATCGACGTTCAGGCGGTCGCTGTCGAAGCGATGATAAATGACTGCCGCGTTGATCGCGTCGAACCCGGCGACCGATTTCCAACCATAGCCGCCACTGGCGTAGAGATCGCGCAGCCCGTCGGGCGGGGTGGTGAGGAATTTATCGGCCCAGCCCTGGAATTTGTGGAGCGTAGCAAGCGGGGTCTGGAAGCTGGTCAGCGGCAATCCCTTGCCCGCGCCCAGCCGTTCATGCCCAATGCCGAGTTTCGCCGCGCCGACGTCAATGCTG
>JBKJUB010000243.1:0-5541 GCA_046590765.1 Sphingomicrobium sp.
GCCGACAATATCGCGGTCAAGGTGCCGCTGACGCGCGATGGCCTCAAGGCCTGCAAGTCATTGTCGAGCGACGGGACGATGGTCAATGTGACCTTGTGCTTCTCGGCCAACCAGGCGTTGCTCGCGGCCAAGGCGGGGGCGAGCTTCATTTCACCGTTCGTCGGGCGATTGGATGATATCGGCCAGCCGGGGATGGAGCTGATTGCCGACATCCGCCTGATCTATGACAATTATGATTTCGCGACCGAAATCCTCGTCGCCAGCGTGCGCAATTCGATCCACGTGCTCGATGCGGCCAAACTCGGCGCCGACGTGATGACCGCGCCGCCGGCGGTGATCTGGTCGTTGTTCAAGCATCCGCTGACCGACGCTGGCCTCGCCAGTTTCCTCAAGGATTGGGCGGCAACCGGGCAGAAGATTGCGTAGGACGATTTTTTAACCCTGCTGCCTTAGGCAATGCTTGATGGGCAGGGTGATTTCGTTCGAGGATCGCGCGGTTGCCAAGCTTCGCGACAAGCTTGGCGAAGCCGAGAGCGCGCGCGCCGATCTGCTCGCCTTTGCGCGCGGCCATTCGGGCGCGGTCGCCTCGATCCACCGCGCGGTGCTCGCCGCCATGGAAGCCGAAAGCCTCGACGATCTGCTGACGGTAGTGACCTACGACTGGCCGGCCTTGCTTGGGCTCGACTCGGTCGTGCTTGCTTTGGTGGTCGGCGACCAGGCGTTTCGCGCCGATCGCAATGGCGTGCAGGTGATGGCGCGGCCCATCGTCAATCGCGCGCTTGCGCCGCTGGGGGCGGTCGAGATGCGCAATGTGATCCGCGGCCATCAGTTGTTTGGCGGTGATGCCGAGGCGGTCCGCTCCGAAGCCTTGGTGCGGATCGATTCGCCCGCGCCCTTGCCCTACGGCCTGCTGATCCTCGGCCAGCATGGTGCGCAAAGCCTCGATACCCCGCACGGCGGCGATCTATTGTTGTTCCTTGGCCACAGCCTCGGGGCTATGATCCGGCGATGGACGATGGCGGACTGAACGAACATCCCGCGCGTGGGCTCGCCGCGCGATGGGATTCGCATCTCGCGCATGATCGCCGCCGATCGCCGCATACGGTGCGCGCCTATGTCGCCACCGCGCATCGATTCATCGATTTTTTGGGGAGCTATCGCGGCGAGGAGATTGGCCGGTTCGGGCTGCTCAATGTCGCTGCGGCGGATTTGCGCGCGTTTCTCGCGGATCGGCGCGGCGGCGGCTTAGGGCCGAGCAGTGCGGCTCGCGAAATGTCCGCGGTGCGCGCGTTCCTGACCTTCGCGGCGGAGGACGAGGGCAATGTCCCCCAGCTCCCCCGCACCCGCGCACCCAAGCGCCCGCGCACCCTGCCTCGACCGGCGAGCCCGGCCGACGCGATGGCGCTGGCCGAGGATGCGGGGGCGGCGAGCGACGATTGGGTTGGCAAGCGCGACCTTGCGATCCTGTTGCTGCTTTATGGGTCGGGGCTGCGGATTGCCGAGGCAATGGCGTTGACCGCCAACGTGCTGCCGATCGGGCGGACGCTGCGGGTACTCGGCAAGCGCGGCAAGACCCGCGTCGTGCCGGTAGTCGAGGCGGTGCGTGAGGCGATTGCAATTTATGCGCTGGAGTGCCCGTGGCCGCTGGTCGGGGTGACGCCGTTATTCGTCGGGGTACGTGGCGGCCCGCTCAATCCCGATCTCGTGCGGCGCGCGGTAAGGAATGCGCGGCATCGGCTCGGCCTGCCCGACACGCTCACGCCGCACGCGCTTCGCCATAGCTTTGCGACTCATTTGCTGGCTGGTGGGGCAGACCTGCGCTCGCTCCAGGAACTGCTCGGCCACGCAAGCCTGTCGTCGACCCAAATCTACACCCAGGTCGATGCCGCGCAATTGCTCGACATTTACCGCAACGCGCACCCCAGGGCGTAATCAGTGCTTGATGACGGTCCCACTGGCGGGATCGATCCCGCGGTGGGTCCACAGGCGATGGATGTAGCCGATGGCGAGCAATGCAATGATCGCATTCGATGCCGGGCCGATGATCTTGTCGACGTCGTGGTAATTTTGTCCGAGCTTGTAGCCCGCACCGGCGAGCAACGCGGTCCACGCCGCAGTGCCGATGGTCGAGGCGATAAAGAACGTCCGGAACCGCATCTTGAGCAGCCCGGCGGGGACCGAGACGAGGCTTCGGATCGTCGGCATCAGTCGCCCCAGCAAGACGAACGCGGTGCCATTCTTGCGGAACCATTTTTCAGCGCGGAGCAATTCGGGCCAGGTAATGGTGATCCACCGTCCCCAGCGGCGGACGATCGGTTCGAGCCGGTCGATGCCGAGCGCGCGCGCGGCGAGATACCAGATGATATTGCCGAGCATCGCGCCGGTGGTGCCGCTGGCGACTACCAGGCCGTAACTGAGCTTGCCCTGGCCTGCGGCGACCCCGGCGACGGGCATAATCACTTCGGACGGGATTGGCGGGAAGATCGTCTCGAGGAACATCAGGAAACCGACTCCCAGATAGCCCGATTGCTCGATCAGGCGAATGACCCAGTCGCTCATCGCGCGGAGTTTCGCGCACGGAGGCGCGCTTCGATCGCATCCCAGATCAACGCCGGCGTATCGCTGCCGTTGAAGCGGTCGACAGCGATGATGCCGGTGGGGGAAGTAACGTTGATTTCGGTCAGCATGCCGCCGATCACGTCGATCCCGACGAACAGCAGCCCGCGCGCCGCAAGCTCGGGGCCGAGCGCGTCGCAAATCTCCTGCTCGCGCGCGCTTAGCTCGGTCGCTTCGGCGGTGCCGCCAGCGGCGAGGTTGGAGCGGATCCCGCCCTTGCCCGGACGGCGGTTGATCGCGCCGGCGACCTTGCCGTCGACTAGGATGATGCGCTTGTCGCCTTCGCTGACCGCGGGCAGGAAGGCCTGCGCGATATAGGGTTCACGCCACACCGCGCCGAACAATTCGGCCAGCGCGGAAAGGTTGGATCCGTCGCGGCCGATGCGGAACACGGCGGCACCGGCGTTACCGTGGAGCGGCTTCATCACGATTTCGCCGTGGGCCGCGTGGAATGCCTTTAGTTCGCCCAGCGAGCGGGTGATCAGGGTCGGCGGCATGAAGCGTGCGAAATCGAGCACGAACAATTTCTCGGGCGCATCGCGGACCGATCGCGGGTCGTTGACCACCAATGTCTCGCCCGCGATCCGCTCAAGCAGATAGGTGGCGGTAATGTAACCGATGTCGAACGGCGGATCCTGGCGCATCAAAATGACATCGACATCGGACGCGAGGTCGAGCGTTACCGGATCCCCAGCGGTGAAGTGATTGCCCTGTTCGCGGCGAACGGTGACTTCGCGGGCCAGCGCGCGGACATGGCCGTCTTCGTAGCTGAGCGCGTCGGCCGCATAATGGAACAAGCGGTGCCCGCGCGCCTGCGCCGACAGCATCAAAGCGAAGCTCGAATCGCCGGCGATGGCGATCGCTTCCATGGGGTCCATTTGCACGGCGACGGTGATGCTCATGGGCGCAGCGCCTATCATCCCAACCAGACGTTGGCGAGATGCTGCGGCAGGCGGCGCGGGACGATGAAGATCGCGTCGATGCGGATGTCGTCGCCGGGGCGGGCGAAGCGCTGCTCGAGCTGGCGCGCGGCGACCGCGACCCGGCGCAGGCGATGCTCGTCGAGCGCGAATGCAGCGGCATCGGCGGTGGCGCGCTGCTTGACCTCGACAAACGCCAGCATCTTGCCACGCCGCGCGACCAGATCGACCTCACCGCCGCGCACTTTCACCCGCTGGGCGAGGATCCGCCAGCCGTGAAGCCGCAGCCACCAGGCGGCGATGGTCTCGGCGCGGCGGCCGCGCTGCTCGGCGTGACGGCGGTTCAGTCGGGGGCTCCGAGTGCCAGCGCACGGGCGTAGGCGCGCTTGCGGGGGATGTTGAGCGCGGTGGCGACTTCGGCTGCCGCACGCGATGGGGTCAGCGTCTCGAGCGCCACCCGAAGCGCAGCGTCGAGCGCCTCGTCGCTCGCCGCATCGGCCTCGCCCGGCGGGCCGACGACGATCACAATTTCGCCCTTGGGCGGCGCATCGGCATAGCGCGCGGCGAGCTCGCCCAGCGTCCCGGTCACCGTTTCCTCGTGCAATTTGCTGATCTCGCGGATTACCGCGCCGTCGCGCGACCCCAGTCCCTCCGCCAGCGCCGCCAACGCCTCTCCCAAGCGCGGCCCGCTCTCGTAGAACACCAGGCTCGCCCTGATCGCGCCAAGTTCAGCGATTGCGTCCCCGCGCGCCTTGGCCTTGGCGGGCAGAAACCCCGCGAACAAAAACCGGTCGGTCGGCAATCCCGCCAGCGTCAGCGCTGCAATCGCCGCGCACGCGCCGGGGATGGTATGCACCGCATGTCCAGCCGCCCGCGCCGCCCGCACCAATTTGTACCCGGGGTCGGAAATCAGCGGAGTCCCGGCATCGCTGACCAACGCCACCGCCTCGCTCCCCAACCGCGCCAAAATCCGCTCGCGCTCGGCCTCGCTCGAGTGATCGTGATATACCGCCATCGGCGCGGTCGCCTCGACATGTGCCAGCAGTTTCGCCGTCACGCGCTTGTCCTCGGCCAGGATCAAGCTCGCGCCGCGCAGGGTCGCGGCGGCGCGCGCGCTCAAATCGGAAAGATTGCCGATTGGCGTCGCGACGATATACAGGCCGGGGGGTAGGGTTTCGGACAACATCAGGACCAGTCATGGCACTTTCCCCCAAAACACGGCAAGCGCGGCGCGCATTCCTCGCGCTGATCGGCTCAAGCGCCATGTTGCTCGGCGGATGCCAGACGAGCGCGCCGATGCGTGCCGTTGGTCCGGTGATCGGCCCCGACGGCGGCCCCGATGCGCCGCGCCATCGAGTCGCGATGATCATCCCCTTGAGCGGCGAGGATTCGGGAGTCGGCACGTCAATTGCCAATGCCGCGAGCCTCGCGCTGATGGACAGCGGCAACCGGACGATCAGACTGCTGACCTATGACAGTGCGAGCGGCGCCGCAGCAGCGGCCGAGCGCGCGATTGCCGAGGGCGCCGAATTGATCCTCGGTCCGTTGCTCGCCGAGGATGTGCGCGCGGTGACTCCGGTGGCACGGCGCTTCAATGTGCCGGTGGTGGCTTTCTCCAACGATAGCAGCGTCGCGGGCGGCGGCACTTACATCATGGGCGCGACTCCGGCGCAGGCGATCGACCGCGTGGTGCGATATTCGCGGGGCAAGGGCGCGGCGAAGTTCGGGGCGTTGGTCCCGACCGGGCTTTACGGCCAGCGCGCGGCGCAGGCGATGCTCGGCGCAGTGCGCTCGTCGGGCGGACGGATGACGGGGCTCGAGACATTCAACCGCTCGACCACGGCGGCGCGGTCGGCGGCGCAAATGCTATCCGCCAAGGGCGAAATGGACGCGGTGCTGATCGCTGACAGCGGCAAGATTGCGGCAATCGCCGGATCGGCGCTGCGCCCCGGGCCGCGCCTGCTGGGCACCGAATTATGGGCCTCTGACCGGACCCTTGGGGCAA
>JBKJUB010000127.1:0-4112 GCA_046590765.1 Sphingomicrobium sp.
CGCGCAAATTTCTCGGGTTCGCCGGCATCGTAGATCCATTTCCACCCGCCATCGGCCTGCCGTTTCCAGATGGTGGTGAAATAGCCGACCGCCTTGCCATAGCCACGGACCCACGGACCGGTATTGACCGCGACCGTTCCGTCGCAGCTGACATAGCTTCGGCCCGGCCACCAGAAGACGCTGACCGGGGGATCGGCGCGATCCTTGAGCCACGCCTGCGCGTTGACCTTCTCGGGAACGAACATCACCGCATCGTCCGCCGCAGTGGCGCGAAACGCGGTCCATTGGCCATTCTTCTGCGCGTCGGCGGCGAAAGCGCGTTCAGCGTCAATCGCGGACGGCGAAGCGGCGGCGATGAGCAAGGCGATAATCATAAGCTCTTCCCATAGGTAAAGTGTTCGGTGCGGGCTGCACCAACAAAAGTATTGCGGATCAGGCAGGCGATAGTCATCGGCCCGACTCCGCCCGGCACTGGCGTGATCGCACCCGCGACCCGCGACGCGCTGGCGATATCGACATCGCCGGTCAGGCCGCTTGCGGTGCGATTGATCCCGACATCGATTACGGTTGCGCCAGGCTTAAGCCAGTCGCCGGTGATCATGTTCGGCCGACCGACCGCGGCGATGACGATATCCGCCGCGCGTACCACCTCGGGTAAGTCGCGGGTGCGGCTGTGGGCGATGGTCACGGTGCAATTTTGCTGGAGCAAAAGCAGCGCCATCGGCTTGCCGACGATGTTCGACCGGCCGATCACCACCGCGCTCTTGCCCGACAAATCGCCGAGCTCAGCCTGGAGCAACTTGAGGCACCCCAGTGGCGTGCAAGGCACGAAACCGTGGAGCCCGATCGCCAGCCGCCCCGCGTTGACGGGCGAGAATCCGTCGACATCCTTGGCGGGGTCGATCCGGGTGATGATCACGCGCTCGTCTATCTGGGGTGGCAGCGGCAGCTGGACGAGGATCCCGTCGACCGCGCGATCGGCATTGAGCGTGTCGACCAGCGCCACCAGTTCATCCTGGGTCGCGGTCGCGGGCAGGCGATGCTCGAAACTCTCCATCCCGGCCTCGACCGTCGCTTTATGTTTGGCGCGGACATAGACCGCGCTTGCCGGATCTTCACCGACCAGCACCACCGCCAACCCCGGCGCGCGGCCGGTCGCGGCGCGGAACTTGGTGACTTCAGCCCCGATCTTGGCGCGAAGATCGGCCGCAGCGGCTTTGCCGTCAATGATCCGCGCGGTCATACCGCCGACGAAGCGATGTCCATCGCCGCCCCGGCGAGTAATTTCTGGAGCACCATGATCAGCAACAGGATCACCAACGGCGAGAAATCGAGCCCACCGAAATCGGGCAATATCTTGCGGATCGGGCGATACAGCGGGGCCGTCAGCCGGTCGAGCGCAGTGGCGAAGGAGCGGACGAACGGGCTGTTGAAATTGAGCACGTTGAACGCCAGCAGCCAGCTGAGGATCGCCTGGACGATGATGATCCACCACAACACGCTGAGCAGCATGATCGCGATCTGGAAAAGGGAGAGTGCAATATTCATCCCCGCGCTCTAGCCGCCCTCGGCCACGCGGGCAACGGCGGTCCTACGGCGCGAAGCGGTCAGGGTGCGCTTCGCACAGGATGATCACGAACGCCTCATGCGGCGCGAGCCACTCGGTGATCGGGGTCCAGCCGCCCGCGAGCAGCAGCAGCCGCGCGCCGCGCTGGCCATATTTGTGGCTATTTTCGGTGTGGATCGACTGGCCCTCGGCAAAGGCGAAGCGCCGCCCCGCGACGGTGAATTCGGCATCGCGCCGGGCCACCAGATGCATCTCGATCCGTCCCAGCATATCGGCCCAGCGCGCTTCATGGGCGAAGGCGTCGACCGGGATGTCGGCGTCCAGCTCGCGGTTGATCCGTTCGAGGAGATTGAGATTGAACTGCGCGGTGACTCCTTCGGGGTCGTTATACGCCGCGACCAGCCGGTCGACCGGCTTGATCCGGTCCATCCCGATCAGCAATTTCGATCCGGTACCGAGAATGTCGCGAAAGTGGCCGAGCAACGCCGCCGCGCTCTTCGGCACGAAATTGCCAATCGTCGACCCCGGGAAAAATCCGAGCCGCTCGAGACCGTCAATTTCGGCTGGAAGCTCGACCGCCTGGGTGAAATCGCCGATCACCGGATGGACCGCGACCCGCGCATGGTCGGCGTCGACCACCGCTGCGCTTTCCTCGAGATAGTCGCCCGAAATGTCGATCGGGACATAGGCCTTGGGGTGAACTGCTTCGAGCAGCAATGGGGTCTTAGTTGCCGCGCCGGCGCCAAATTCGACCACCGCTCCGCCCGGCGCGACATAGTTCGGCAAATCGACCATCACTTGGCTTAGCAAGGCGGTCTCGGTCCGGGTCGGATAATAAGCCGGCAGCCGCGTGATTTCGTCGAACAATTCCGACCCGCGCCGGTCATACAGCCACCGCGCCGGAATCGCCGGTACCGGCTCGGCCAGCCCGCGCAGCACGTCGGCGCGGAAGGCGGGGTCGATCTCGACCATCGTGTCAGGCGTCTCTGGCAAGTCGAACTCCGGTAAATTGCCAGCGCGCGGCGGGCGGGAAGAAATTGCGATAGGATGCACGGACATGCCCGCGAGGGGTGGCGCAGGATGCGCCCTTCAGCACGAACTGCCCGCACATGAACTTGCCATTATATTCGCCGACCGTCCCCTCCTCGGGCATGAAGCCGGGATAGGGTAGATAAGCGCTCATCGTCCACTGCCAGCAATCGCCAAACGGTCCGCCGCCGGGGCGGGGCAGGACGGGGCCGGCGCGGTCGAGCTGGTGGCCGCTCATCGGGTCGGCGCTGTCGAACATCGCTTCCCACTCGATTTCGGTCGGCAATCGCGCGCCGGCCCAGCGAGCGAAGGCGTCAGCTTCGTAATAACTGACCATCGACACCGGTGCCGCACGGTCAAGTTCGCGGCGTCCGGCGAGGGTGAAGTGCGACCCGTCACCATTCCAGTAATGCGGTCGCTCGATCTTATTGGCCTGGACCCAGTCCCAACCCTCGCTCAGCCATAAATTCGGATCGCGATAGCCGCCGTCGGCGATGAATTGCTGCCACTCGCCGTTGGTGACCAGCCGGTTGGCGATGACGTGGCGGCTGAGCAAGGCGCGGTGGCGGGGCCGCTCGCAGTCGAACGCAAAGTCGACGCCATTCGCCCCAATCTCGACGATGCCATCGCGCCCGGCAAGCCAGGAAATCGGCTCGGTTGAATGACACGGCGCCTCTGCAAGCACGCCATAAGCTGGTTGCAACGGATTCTCAGCGAAGGTCGCGAGGATGTCGGTCAGCATTAATTCCTGATGCTGCTGCTCATGCTGGATGCCGATCTCGACCAGTTTCAGCGCCGCCTCTGGCAAGTCTTGCATGGCGTCGGCCAGCGCCGCATCGACCACCCGCCGCCAGTCGCGCACTTGCGTGAGGGTCGGGCGGCTGATCATCCCGCGGCGGCAACGCTCGTGGCGGTCGCCCTCGCCATTGTAATAGCTGTTGAACAGGAATGGCCAACGCTCGTCGTGGAGTTGATACCCCGGAACATGATCGCGCAGCACGAACGTCTCCAGAAACCACGTCGTATGCGCCAGATGCCATTTGGCGGGGCTCGCGTCGGGGTGCGGCTGGAGCGTGGCGTCGGCGTCGGACAATGGCTCGGCCAGCGCCAGCGTCAGCGCGCGGGTTGCCGCCAGCCGCGTCGCCAAATCCTCCGTTACTGGCCGCGTGTCGCGCCGGGTTGCCACAGCACATCGCCCCCTTCCGTTGCCGCCACCGAACGCGCGGCGACGAACAAATGGTCCGACAGTCGGTTGAGGTAGGCGATTGCGTGGTGGTTGACGGGCTCGCCCGCCATCAGCGCGACCGCTGCGCGCTCGGCTCGCCGGACGACCGCGCGTGCGACGTGCAGCGCCGCGACCGCGCCCGATCCGCCGGGCAGGATGAAACTGGTCAGCGGTGCCAAGTCGGCATTCATCACGTCGATCCCGCCTTCGATCCGCGCCACCTGCCCCGCCGTGATGCGGAGCGCGCCGTCAATTCCGTCAGGGGTCGCCAAGTCTGCACCGAGGTCGAAC
>JBKJUB010000204.1:0-2860 GCA_046590765.1 Sphingomicrobium sp.
GGCATCGGGCATGCGGAGCAGGAAGCTGGGGTGGACGGTGACCCAGCATTCGCTGCCGTCGGCGAGCATCAGCGGCGCGTCGCGGACCTTGGAGATGGTCACCGTCTTGCCGGTCAATGATCGCGCGGCAGTGGCGCCGAGCGCGACGGTCAGTGCGGGTTGGATCAGCCCGCGTTCCTGTTCCTGCCACCAGCGGCAGGCGTCGATTTCGCTGACATCGGGGCGGGCGTGGATGCGTTGCTTGCCACGAGGCACGAATTTGAAATGCTTGACCGCGTTGGTGACGTAGGTCGTCGTGCGGTCGATCCCGGCTTCTGCCAGCGCGGCGTTGAACACTTGGCCTGCGGGGCCGACGAACGGGTGTCCGGCGAGATCCTCCTGATCGCCGGGCTGTTCGCCGACGAAGATGATTTTGGCATCGAGCGGGCCCTCACCGAACACCGTCTGGGTAGCGCAGCGATGAAGATCGCACCGGGTGCAAACGGCGGCTTCGGCGCGAAGTTGGGCCCATGACGCTTCGACATTGGAGCGCACGGGCGGGGGCTGGCGGCGCGAAGTTTCGATCATCGCCGCCTCGCGTTTCTGCGCCCCCGCCAGCAATTCGCCGATCAACGCGGTTTCGGGCATGTTCTTCCAATATTTCTTGGGCATTTCCTTGGTCATCGCCTTCACCTTGACCCGCGCGGGGTTGAAGATGCTGGCATAATAGGTCTTCCACGTCTCCTCGACCGGGTCGCCGTCGGGCGCATCGCGGCGGGTCGCGCCGGGGCCTTCGGTGAGCCTCTGGCCGTCCCAGCTAATCGTCAGCGCCGGAGTCATGATCGTCCAGCGCATGTTGGCGAAGCGGCGCATGAAGAAACCGGCTTCGCGGCGGACGATGTGATTGTCGGGCACGAACCAGGCAACGAAGCGCGTGCCGCCATCTTCTTCCTCGATTTCGCGGAAGCGGACAAAGGCGTGCATCTTGTGCGCGTCACGGCGGACTTCCTTGGCCATTGTTTCGAGCCGGTCGAGCAGTGGATCGGCGCGATCCTCCATCGCGTGGCGGTTGGTCCGCAGCTTGAGCAGCAATGCATAAAGCAAGGCGAAGCGCTCGGGATTGACGTGGCAGATGGCGGCCTTGGCGAGGGTGATGAAACTGCGCGGGACGGCGAAGCTCGCGCCCGGTGGCGGCGGACCGGTACCCGGGCCGGCGAACAGATCGTGCGCGCCGCCGTCGACTTGCCAGGCGATCGCGGACGGCGGGACATCGGCCTGGGCCAGCCCGCGGGCGGCGCCTCTCCAGCCGTCGAAATCATCTTCGCTGGCAAGCGTGACGCGGTGCGCGTCGATCATCGGACCTTCGGTCAGCATCCGGCGCGCACCACGTTGAGCGCCTAGCCGATCTTTTCGGCGATCTTGTCGTCGGTACCCGCCTCGACCCGCTCGAGTTCCTCGGGCTTGATGGCATTGAAGGAATCGCGCAATTCGACCGATTTGGCCTCGCCCAGATCCTTGCGCGCATCGGGGAAGATCGTCTCTTCCTCTTCCTTGATGTGGTCGAGGTACGTTTCTTTGAGCGCCTTAAACTTCGCCAGCCAGCCCGACGAACTCATGTCGGTCTCGTCGACTTCCTTGATCGCCTCGTCGATTTCGTGATGGTCGGCGGCGGCGTGGCGGGCATATTCGCGCATCTCCACCTCGGCCATCAGGACCGCGTAAAGCGTGACTTCTTCGGCCGAGGCATGGGCTTTGGAATCGGTCCTGAACTGCTCATAGAGCGAGCGCCGTTCCTCGCTGTCACCGCTGGTCGCCTCGATCGCCTTGATCAGCCCCCGATGCTTGTCATGGTCCTGGATCAGTCGGGCAAAAATATCGGTCGCAGCCATCTTATGTCTCCTTGCTTTCCCGCTGCAACGGCTAGGCCGCAAAGAGGTTCAATTGCTCGGCGCGCGGGGCGACCAGGGCGCGAAGATCGGTGCGGTCGGTGAGCAACGTCGGGCGCCAGTCGCTGGTGACGATGAACGGGCGAACCTTGGTCACCGATACTGTCAGCCGGGCGACATCGGCGAGGGTCATCAAGCGCCAGCGGCGCGACTTGATGATCCGCCCGACCGCCTTGATGCCGAGTCCGGGGACGCGGAGCAATTGCTCGCGGGGGGCGCGGTTGACGTCGACCGGGAAGCTGTCGCGGAACTTGAGCGCCCAGGCGAGCTTGGGGTCGATGTCGAGCGGGAGCATCCCATCATCGCCCGCAGCGCTGATCACTTCGGCAGGTTTGAAGCCGTAGAAGCGCACCAGCCAGTCAGACTGGTACAACCGGTGCTCGCGCATCAATGGCGGGCGCTGGAGCGGCAGAACTGCCGAAGGCGAGGGGATTGGCGAGAAGGCGCTGTAATAGACCCGGCGCAGCGCGAAACGGTCGTACAATTGGCTGGCGCGGACGACGATCTCGCCGTCACTCGCCGCATCGGCGCCGACGATCATCTGGGTCGACTGGCCGGCGGGGGCGAAGGCCGGCGCGGACTTGTACTTTCGCCTCGCATCCTTGCCATCCTCGATGTCGAGCTTGGTCGCTTTCATCGCGCCTTCGATTTGCGCGACCGATTTTTCGGGGGCGAGGCGGGTCAGGCCGGCGGTGGTCGGCAATTCGACATTGATCGAGATGCGGTCGGCGTGGCGCCCGGCCTGACGGACCAGTTCGGGATCGGCGTCGGGGATGGTCTTCAAATGGATGTAGCCGCGGAAGTCGTGGTCTTCGCGCAGGCAGCGCGCGACCTCGACCATCTGCTCCATCGTGTAATTGGACGAACCGATGATCCCCGAGGAGAGGAACAGTCCCTCGATATAATTGCGCTTGTAGAAATTGAGCGTCAGCTGG
>JBKJUB010000237.1:0-4490 GCA_046590765.1 Sphingomicrobium sp.
CCGACCATGTCGGCATGATCGATGATGTGCGGCGGGCATTCGGGGTGCGCCGCGACCGGGGCGCCGGGATATTGGGCCTTGAGTTTGAGCAGCTCGGTTTCCGAAAATGCTTCGTGAACAATGCAGACGCCCGGCCACAGCAGCATCTCGCGATCGAACCGCCGCGCGGGATACCCGCCCAGATGGCGGTCAGGGCCGAAGATGGTCTTCTGGTCCTTGGCGATCTGGCTGAGGATGGCTTCGGCCGACGACGAGGTGAGGATGATGTCCGACAGCGCCTTCACCTCGGCCGAGCAGTTGATGTAGGTCAGCGCAATGTGATCGGGATGGGCTTCGCGGAACGCCTTGAACTGGTCGGGCGGGCATGAATCCTCGAGGCTGCAACCGGCGTCCATGTCGGGTAGGATGACGGTCTTTTCGGGGCTCAATATCTTAGCGGTCTCGGCCATGAAGCGGACGCCGCAGAAGGCGATCACGTCAGCGTCGGTGGCGGCGGCCTTGCGCGACAAATCGAGGCTGTCACCGACGAAATCGGCGAGGTCCTGGATTTCGGGCTTCTGATAATAATGCGCCAGGATGACCGCATTGCGCTCGGTTTTAAGCCGCGCAATTTCGGCGAGCAGGTCGACGCCCTTGAGACTTTGCGATTGGGCAGTCACGTTTATTCTCCGGTCACTGTTTGGCCTGTTGTTGCGCCAGCACTTCGGCGATCGACGGGCCGACATCCCAATGCTCGCTCGACCGCACCGCGTCAAAGGGGAAGGCCACTTCGACCCGCACATCGCCCATGCCGGCGACCGACAGCGGCGTTTCGAGCAAGTTGGCGACGGCTTTTCGGGCGTTGGCGCGCGCGGCGTTGAGGTGAACCGGCTTCTTCGCTTCAGCGGCAGCCGCGCGGGTGGCGAGCAAGGCCGCGCGGCGGTTGAGATTGTCATAAGCCTCCCGGGTGACGAACATGCCGTCAGTGGCGAGCGTCTTGCGCTTCGTCTCGTCGATGTTCGGCGCGGTCGGGACGACGTCGGGGATGGTCACGCGGAGCACGCGCTTGTCGGCATCCCAGCGATAGTCATTGGTGTCGAGCTGGCTGAGGTCGAGCTGATAGGCGACCGAGTAGGGCAAGGTCGCCTTCTGCGCCGAGCGCAGGAAGCGGAACAGGCCGGGATCGACTGTGGTGACATCGAGCGCGCCGTCGACGCGGCCGACCTCTAGCTTGTCGCGCACCGAGAAGGTTGCTGACAACACGCGGGCGAGGCCGAGGCTGGTCTGATACTCGTCCTGTTGCGCGCGATGCCGCTGCCACCCGAACCAGCCGAGCAACAGCAGCAAAGCGACCGCAAGGCCGATCAGCAAATTGCGGTCGTCGCGCTTGATCAACGGGGGATCGTCCATGTCTCTCCGTGCGAGATAACCAATCCGCGGCGTTCAAGGTCCATCAAATGCGCCCACACCGATCCGCCCGCCGCGGGGATCAGCCGCGGATCGAGCCCGGGATAGGCGCTGGCGACGATCTCGGGGATGACCTGCTTCCCCCCTCCCACCAGTCGAATGATCTGCTTTTCGCGTTGCATCCGATGGCCGATAAGCCCGCGCAGAAATTGGTGCGGGTTGGTCACCGGCGCGCCGTGCGCGGGGTAAAATACCCGGTCGTCGCGCTGGCGAAGCTTGTCGAGGCTGGCCATGAAGTCGCCCATGTCGCCATCGGGCGGGACAACCACGGTGGTCGACCAGCCCATCACATGGTCGCCGGTGAACAGCGCACCATTGTAGGCATAGCAGAGGTGGTTCGAGGTGTGGCCAGGGGTGGCGATGGCGGTCAGCGTTTCGCCATCGCCGAAGGTGATCGCCTCGCCCTCCGCCAGCACGCGGTCGGGCGAATAGTCGCCGTCGAAGCTGGCGTCCGCACGCGGGCCGACCGTCTCGAGGGTTAGCGACGCGCAGCCGATGATCGGCGCCCCCGTCGCGGCGGCAAGCGGCGCGGCGGCGGGGCTGTGATCGCGGTGGGTGTGGGTGCAGGCGATGGCGACGATTGTGCGCCCGGCGGCGGCGGTGACGATCGCATCGACATGCTCGGGGATGTTCGGGCCGGGATCGATCACCACCAGTTCGTCCCCCGCCCCGGCGACATAGGTCTGCGTACCGGTGGATGTGTACGGCGAGGGATTGCGCGCGAGCAGCCGACCGATGCCGGGCTCAAGCGGTTCGAGAAAGGCGTATGGGGCGTCCACGCATTGCCTCTGCCATGGACGCCCCCGCCAAGCAAAGGACCTTGAGGGGTCCCTCGCCGCTTCGGGCCTTGGGATCAGTTGCGGTCGAGCTGGTCGAGCCGGGCGGTGGCGCGGGCCAGCGACGCTTCGGCCTGCTCGAGATCGGCTTTGATCTTGTCGGGATTGATCGAGGCCATTGCGTCGCGAGTACTCTTCTCGATGTCCATTTTTTCGACTTCGCGGAGCGAGTTGCGGACTTGCGCCTTGAGCATTTCGGGATCCTGGCCCGAACGCCGGATGTCGGCGGCATTGGCATCGAGTTCGCGGATCGCGTTGACCATTTCGACCCGCGCATTGGCCATCTCGCGCTGGAAATCGCCGTTGCGGAATTTGGCTATCTCGTCGCGCGCTCCAGCCATGTCGCGGTCGATATGCGTCCGCTCGCGCGCCAGTTGCTGGCGGGCCCGGTTGATCTCGGCGCGGACCTGGTTGCGTTCCAGTTTGCTCAATTGATCCCAACGAAGCGTGCGCCCGTGCAGCTGGATCGTGTCGTTGGTGATGAAGCCCAGATCGGGCACCATCGGCGCGCGTGGCGGGGTTGGTGGGGTTGGAGCGACGACGTCGGCAACCAGGGCTGCGGCGGCGAGCGGCGTGGTCGACGCCATCGGTGCAATCGGTTCGCGCGGCGCGACTGCCGCGATCGGCACATCGACATAGCGGGTCGCCCAGCTTGCGGTCAGCGGCAAGGCAACCGCGAGGCCGACGACGATCAGGGTGCGACCGGCGATCCGGCGGCGGCGGTTGGGGCTGTTGAGCATGGTCTTCAATCTCCTCTGCAGGGTGCTTGGTCGATCGAGCGCGCCGGAAAACAGCAGCACCCGGCCCGAAGCAGCCTTGGCGATCGCTTGCCCGTAGGCCGCGCGATCGGGTCGATCCGCCTTGGCCAGCACCCGGGCATCGCACGCGGCTTCCTGATCGAAGCGGAAGGCAGAGTGCGACAGCCAGGCGATGGGATTGAACCACTGGAGGCACAGCAGGACAAAGGCGATGTGATTGGCGATGAGGTCGCCCGAGCGATGGTGGGCAAGCTCATGATCGAGCGCGAGGCGGCGCTGGCGATGGTCATAACGGTCGTCGAAATCGGCCGGCAGCGCGATCACCCGGTCGATGATCCCGAACGCCATCGGGCCACGCAGCGCGAACGTGCGCACGATACGGATCTTGTCGAGCCTGGCGATCTGCACGGCATCAGCGAGGACCGCGCGGCGCTGACCGCGGTAGATGAGCAGCCCGCGGACAAGCAGGATGGTCGCCACGCAAAGCCACAGCCAGAGCGCCATGCCCTGCAGGTCGAAGCTCTCGACCGGGGGCGCTGCGGCCGGCAATGGATCCAGGGTCAAGGGCGCAGCATCGAGCGACATCGCGGGCGCGGCGCGTTCGACCGTCGTCGTCAGGGTCGGCATCATCAGCCGCGCGGCGGGGAGCAGCCACAAGGCATAGGCTACTCCAGCCCCGAACGCGCGCCGCACCGGTTCGCGCAACACCATCACCAGCGCCATCAGGATGCTGCTCGCAACCAACGTATCGGTCAGCCAGCCAATCATTTGCGAAGCTCCTTGAGCAAGGCCTCGATCGCCGCGATATCGTCATCGTCGAGCTTCTCGCCCTCCGCCAACTGCGCGAACAAGGGCGACAATTTACCGCCGAACAACCGCCCGACGAAGCGCCGCGATTCGTCGGCGACGTACGGCTCGCGCTCGATCGCCGGGGAATAGAGAAAGCGGCGACCATCCTTGGCCGGGGCAACCGCCTGCTTGGCGAGCAAGCGCGATAGCAAGCTTTTGACCGTCGCCAGCGACCAGTCGCGGTCACCTTTGCGTAAGGTCTCGTCGATATCGGTGGCCGTCAGCGGCTGACCCGCCGACCACAGCACTTCCATCACGTCCCATTCGGCTTCGCTAAGGCGCTTTTCCACGATTCGTCCTTTCGTTGATTACAGGCGTAATCGTGACGATTACGTTTGTAAACGAAAAAACGTTCGGGGGCGTAAAATGAGGCGCTTTAGCAGCGTAGCGGATATGGCCCCAGCTTGCCGCCCGCACTGGTCGATCCGGGGGCCATCATCAATATCTCCACCTTGCTCTGCGCGAGACCCCTGCAAATCCCCGCCGGCAAGGCGACGCGGCGCGTCTGCCCCGAGGGCGTCGCTTCGAGATCGACGGTGCCCTGATCCTCGCCTTTGCGCAGGAAGCGCAGCGACCCGCCTTGATCGAGTCCGCCAATCGC
>JBKJUB010000007.1:0-7550 GCA_046590765.1 Sphingomicrobium sp.
TGCGCCTGCGCGGCGCTCGCTTACGCCGAAGTCGCGACGATGATCCCCGCCTCGGGCAGCGCCTACACTTATTCTTACGTCGTGTTCGGCGAATTGCTGGCGTGGATGATCGGGGTCGCGTTGATTCTCGAATATTCATTAGTCGTCAGCGCGGTCGCGGTCGGCTGGTCGGGCTATGCGGCGGGCTTCCTGGAATCGGTCGGGATGGGGCTTCCGGGCGCTTTGATCCAAGGGCCCGAGCTTGGCGGGATCATCAATCTGCCCGCGATCTTCATCATCGTCGTCGTCGCTGGTCTGCTGATCGCCGGGACCCGCGAAAGTGCGACGCTCAATGCCATCTTGGTAGTGATCAAATTACTCGCTTTGGCGTTGTTCGTCGCGGTCGCGCTGCCGGTGTTCAACGCCGATCATTTCCACCCCTTCATGCCCTATGGCTTCCCCAAGAGCGGGGTGTCGGGCAGCGAAGTCGGGGTGATGGCCGCGGCGGCGATCATCTTCTTCGCTTTCTACGGCTTCGACGCGATTGCCACGGCGGCGGAAGAAGCCAAGGACCCGGGCCGCGATCTGGCGATTGGTATTGTCGGTTCGATGGCGGTGTGCGTGCTGATTTACATGATCATCGCCGCGACCGCGATCGGCGCGCTCGGCTACACCCGCTTCGCCAACAGTCCCGAGCCGCTGGCGCTGATCCTGCGTGAGATTGGCCAACCGTTGGCGGCACGCGTGCTTGGCGCATCGGCGGTGATTGCACTTCCGACCGTGATCCTGGCGTTCTTCTTCGGGCAGAGCCGGATCTTCTTCACCGTCGCGCGCGACGGATTGCTTCCGGCCAGCCTGGCGCGGGTGTCGGCGCGCGGGACCCCGGTGCGGATCACCATCTTTACCGCGATCATCGTCTCGATCATCGCCGGATTGGTGCCGCTGGCGGATATCGCTGCGCTCGCCAATGCCGGAACGCTGGCCGCATTCGTCGCGGTGTGCGCGGCGATGCTGGTGCTGCGCAAGCGCGAGCCCGACCGCGAACGCCGGTTCAAGGCGCCGCTGCCGTGGGTGATCGGGATCGGCGGCATCCTCGGCTGCCTGTACCTGTTCATCAGCCTGCCAACCAAGACGCAATTGTTCTTCTTCGCCGCGCAAGGGATCGGGCTGGTCCTGTATGCGATCTACGGCCACGGCGCGGCAGCCAAAGCCCGGGCGGCCAATGGCGGCTAATGCACGGCGGCGGCTGATCAACATCGTCGGGGGAAGCGCGGGCAACCTCGTCGAATGGTTCGACTGGTACGTCTATTCGGCCTTTGCGCTTTACTTCGCGCCGGTGTTTTTTCCCAAAGGCGACAGCACGGCGCAATTGCTCAACACCGCCGCGGTGTTCGCGGTGGGGTTCGTCATGCGGCCGATCGGCGCGTGGGCGATGGGAATGTATGCCGACCGGCGCGGGCGCAAGGCGGGGCTGACATTATCGGTGTCGCTGATGTGCTTGGGCTCACTGGCGATCGCGTGTGCGCCGACCTATGCCGCCGCTGGCTTGCTGTCCCCCGCCATCCTGATCGCGGCGCGGATGGTGCAGGGGCTCAGCCTCGGCGGCGAATACGGCTCGAGCGCGACTTATTTGAGCGAGATGGCGGGGAAGGAACGGCGCGGGTTCTGGTCGAGTTTTCAATATGTCACGTTGATCGCCGGGCAATTGCTGGCGCTCGGGTTGTTGCTGGTGCTGCAATCGCAACTTGGCGAAGCGGGGATGGAGTCGATTGGCTGGCGGATCGCGTTCGGGATCGGGGCAGTGCTGGCGGTCGTCGTGTTCATCATTCGCCGCAACCTGACCGAGACCGACGCTTACGAGAAAGTCGCGGCGGCTTCCGGCAAGCCACAATCGAGCGGCACCAGCTTGTTCCGCGACCACCCGCGCGAGGCGCTGCTGGTGATGGCGCTGACCGCCGGTGGAACGCTCGCTTTCTATGCCTACACCACCTACATGCAGAAATATCTTGCCAACACCGTCGGCTTCGACCGCGCCGTCGCGTCGCGGATCATGACCGGGGCTTTGTTCGCCTTCATGCTGCTCCAGCCGGTCGGCGGCGCGCTGTCCGATCGCATCGGGCGGCGGCCGGTGATGATCTTCTTCGGCATCGGAGGGGCATTGCTGACCTATCCATTGTTCGTCGCGCTGGAGACCACCAAGAGCCCACTGGCCGCGTTCGGATTGGTGCTCGCCGCACTGGTGCTGGTCACCGGCTACACCTCGATCAACGCAGTGGTGAAGGCCGAACTGTTTCCCGCGCACATTCGCGCGCTCGGAGTGGCCTTGCCCTATGCGATCGCCAACACCCTGTTCGGCGGGACTGCAGAATATGTCGCGTTGTATCTCAAGCAGGTCGGCCATGAACGCTGGTTCTACATCTATGTCTCGGTGGTAATCCTCGGTTCGCTAATTGCCTATGTCCGGATGCGTGAAACCAAACATACGAGCCTGATCGATGGCGATTGAGCGCCGCGATATCGAGCAGATTACGGTCGCATTATTCGGACTTGTCGTCCCAGCGATTATCGGCAGTTCGCTGACCATCTTCAACGACGGCGACATCCACTGGCACATCGCTGCGGGGCAGTGGATCCTCGGCCATCGCGCGATCCCGACCGTCGACCCATTTTCCTTCACCTTCGCCGGGCGGCCATGGACCGCGTTCGAATGGGGATCACAGCTGATCTATGGCGGCGCGTTCCGCCTCGCCGGTTATGCCGGGGTTGCAGCGGTGGTCACCGGATTGCTGGTCGGAATGAATCTGATCATCGTCGCCAATGCGCGACGCTGGCTCGGCCCGCTGGGGATCGCGACGACCATCATCCCGTTGGATTTGATCCTCATCCCGATGACGCTCGCCCGCCCGCATTTGTTCGGCTGGTTGCTGCTCGCGCTGTGGCTGCACTTGCTGTTGAGAGCCCGCGAACAATCCCGCACCCCGCCGCTGATCTCCGCCGCCTTGATGATCCTGTGGGTCAACTTCCACGGCAGTTTCGCCATCGGCCTGGTGATCGCCGCAATCTTCGCGCTCGACGCCTGCATCGAGGCGCGGTGGCGCTGGCCGGTGGTGCGCGGCTGGCTATTGTTCGGGATTGCCTCGGCTTTGTGTGCGATGATTACCCCCAACGGCATTCATGGCTTCCTCTATCCGCTCAGCGTCGCCCAGTTGCAGACCCTGCCGCTGATCGTCGAGTGGCGCCCCAGCGCTTGGGGACGGACGCCGTATTTCTTCATCGCGCTCGGGATCGGCGGGCTGCTGATGCTGTGGCGCGGGGTGAAGCTTCGCCCGGTAATGGCTGGACTGCTGGCACTGCTGCTGGTGCTGGCACTCCACCAGATGCGTCAACAAGCTATCCTGGCCATCGTCGCCGCAATGCTGCTGCCCAAGGCGCTGGGCCGCGGCGAGCGACCGGCGTTGTTTAAAGAAGCGCAGCATCGGCGAGTAGCCACTGGACTAGCAATAGCCTTAATCGCACTCTTGACGTTCCGGGCGGTGACGCCGCTCCAACCATCCGAAAATGGGGCCAATCCGACCGCCGCAATCGCCGCGCTACCGGCCGACTTGCGGTCCGCGCCGGGCCTCAACGGCTACGGCTTTGGCGGTCCGCTGATCCAGGCCGGGGTCAAGCCCTACATCGACGGGCGGTCGGACATGTATGGCGACGCGTTCTTCGCCGATTATCAGCGCATCCTCGATGGCAATCGGGCCGCATTCGACCGGGCTGCGGCGCGTTATGGCCTGCAATGGACAATGATAGCCCCAAAATATGAAGTGCTCAACCGGCGGCTCGATTCAGACCCGGCATGGCAGCGGATCTATGCCGATCACATCGCCATCATCCACCGCCGACGCTAGCGCTTGAGGAAGCCCTCTAGGTCGTCGCGAAGCTCGGGCAAGCTGGCGCTTCCCCAGCCGCCGGAGGAGTCGGCCTGGCCGCCGCTGAGGTAGGACGGCCGAAGCCATTTGTGATTGGCCACCTCGGGCTTGATCTTGGCCAGCAGCTTGATGTCGAACGGGCTGACGAACCGCAGCCCGACCTGATCACCGCGCGACCAGCCGACGGTCGCGAAATGCTGGCCCGCACCGCCCAGGTCGAGCAACACCTCGGCATCGGGCGGAAAGGCGACATCGCTGTCGACCAAGGCGCCGCTCTCCGAAATGTTGCGGAACCGCACGCGGGTCGATTCGTGGCTGAAATGGATTTGGCCCCACCAGATCAGCGGATGGCGCAGATCGCCGCGGCGCTGGGCGCCGGTCTGCGCGCCCTTGACCTTTGGTGTCGGCGCGGACTCCGCAACCGCAGTTGCAGCCGACTTCCTGACAGGCTTGCCAGCATCGGGGAATGATCGCTTGAGCACATCGAGCAGCATCGCGTTGCGCGTCGCCTGATCGCCGCCAATCTGGGTTTCATGCGCGAATTCGAGACCGAACCGGTCGCCGCGAACCCACCGCACTGCGGCTTCGACCGGGTCGCACTCGCCGAGCACGAGAAATAGTTTCTGCCACATGGCGAGCAGTTGGTCGGTACGGATCATCGCGCCGCCGTCGGACAGGTTGATCAGCTCGACCTCGTGGGTCTTGCGCCCGACACGGATGACGGCTTGCTCGGCCTGGAGCCGGTGCCGATCTTCATCGCGGTGGTTGACGCTGCGCACTTCCTCGCGCGCCACGGGGACCGAACCGAGCCCTTTTTGCTCGGTCGCGCCGGATGGCTTCTTGGCCGGCATCGCCGGACCCGACGGGTGAAGTCCGTCACCCTTGTCGAGTGCGGAGCGGAAACTGTTCATTGATCGAACCTCGCATGCCATGGCGCAGGCACCATGACGGGCGATGGTGAAGAAAGCGCTAATTTCCTCTATTTTGCTGTTGCTTCAAAGAGCCCTTTCACCACCTTCGGCGGTTCCCTCCCCGAGTAAACTCGGGGAGGAATGATCAGCTCGAATAATACATGTCGAATTCGACCGGCGAGGGGGTGGTTTCCCAGCGCATCACGTCGGGCCACTTCAATTCCATGTAGGCGTCGATCTGGTCGTCGCTGAACACGTCACCCTTGGTCAAAAAGGCGCGGTCATTGTCGAGGCTGACGAGGGCTTCGCGAAGTGATCCGCAGACGGTTGGAACGTTGACCAATTCAGCCGGCGGGAGATCGTAAAGGTTCTTGTCCATCGCCTCGCCGGGATGAATGCGGTTCTGGATTCCGTCGAGCCCGGCCATCAGCAACGCCGAATAAGCCAGATAGGGATTGGCGAGCGCATCGGGAAAGCGAAACTCGACGCGCTTGGCTTTGTCGCCAGCGCCATAAGGGATTCGGCACGAGGCCGAGCGGTTGCGCGACGAATAAGCCAGCAGCACCGGGGCTTCGAAGCCCGGAACGAGGCGCTTGTAGCTGTTGGTGGTCGGGTTGGTGAAGGCGTTGAGCGCGCGGGCATGCTTGATGACGCCGCCGATGAAATAGAGCGCCATTTCCGACAGACCGGCGTAGCCATTGCCCGCGAACAAAGGCTTGCCGCCCTTCCAGATCGACATGTGAGTATGCATACCGCTGCCATTATCCTTGGCGATCGGCTTGGGCATGAAGGTCGCGGTCTTGCCATAAGCGTGGGCGACCATGTGGACGACATATTTGTAGACCTGCATGCGGTCGGCAGTTTCGACCAATTTACCATAGGTCAGGCCAAGCTCATGCTGCGCGGCGGCGACTTCATGGTGATGCTTGTCGCACGGAAGCCCCATTTCGAGCATGGTCGAGACCATCTCGCCACGAATGTCGCCGGCGCTGTCAACCGGGGCGACGGGGAAATAGCCTCCCTTGGCGCGCGGCCGATGGGCCAGGTTGCCGCCTTCATATTCGCGGCTCGAATTGCCCGGCAGTTCGATGTCGTCAAGTTTGTAGAAACTGGTCGCGTAGCTGTCTTCGAAGCGGACGTCGTCGAACATGAAGAATTCGGCTTCGGGGCCGACGAAAACGGTGTCGCCGATCCCGGTCGCCTGGAGGTAGGCTTCGGCGCGAGTTGCGGTCGAGCGCGGGTCGCGGGCATACAGCTCACCGGTCGAGGGTTCGACGATGTTGCACACCATGATCATCATCGGAGTGGCGGAAAAAGGGTCGATGTAGGTCGCGGTCAGATCGGGCTTGAGGATCATGTCGCTTTCGTTGATCGCCTTCCAGCCTTCGATCGAGCTGCCGTCGAACATGAAGCCGTCGGTCAGCATGTCCTCGTCGATCGCCGAGGCGACCATCGAGAGATGCTGCCACTTGCCCTTGGGATCGGTGAAGCGAAGATCGACCCACTCGATTTCCTGCTCCTCGATCGATTTCAGGATCTTCGCTGCTTCGCTCGCCATGACAGGCTCCATCTACTGAATGTGAGAATCATGCGGCCCCCGGACCGCATTGCCGACAGCGATTTACGGAAGAGAAAGAGAGAGTCACGGGCAGCGTGAACTTTTCACGCAATGACTGTTGAAGCCACGCGTGCAGCTGGTTCTAGAACGCCCGGCGCTGGGCGGCGATCAGCATCCGAAGCAGCATCGCCATCGGGCGTGGCACACCGACCTTGCCTTCAAGCCACAGGCTGACGGTCGAGCGACTGACCCCAATCGCAGCGGCGAGATCGGACTGGGTGCGGTAACCGAGAATACGCATCGCGCGGCGCAATTCGTCGGGCGACATCGAGGCGAGCAGCTCGCGGTTGGGGCCGGGGTCGTCCACGCCTAAATCGCGTCAGTGCCGCGATCACCGGTGCGGATTCGGATTGCTTGTTCGATGGGAATCACGAAAATCTTGCCGTCACCGATTCGTCCGGTCCGTGCCGCAGCCTCGATCGCTTCGCAAACGCGCTCGACCTGATCATCCTCGATCACCACCTCGACCTTTACCTTGGGCAGGAAGTCGACGACATATTCGGCCCCGCGGTAGAGCTCGGTATGGCCCTTCTGGCGGCCAAAACCCTTGACCTCGCTGACCGTGATCCCGCTAACCCCGGCATCGTGGAGCGCATCCTTCACATCGTCGAGCTTGAACGGCTTGATGATCGCTTCGACTTTTTTCATGCGCCAAGCCTAGCCTTGCCGCATCGCTGCCGCAATTGATCGCGAAGCGGTTCGCCCATGAAAGCGATCATCCTTTCCGCCGGCCAGGGCTCGCGCCTCGGCCATTTGACCGACGACCGGCCCAAATGCCTGATCGAATTTGCGGGGAAGAGCCTGCTCGACCGGCAGCTCGACGCGCTGGTCGCCAACGGAATCGAGGAAGCGGTGATCGTGACCGGCTTTCGCGACGACCAGATCGAGGCGGCGCTCGCCAGGCGGACCGGGGGGCCGAAGGTGCGCACCGTGTTCAACCCGTTCTTCAAGGTGGCCGACAATTTGGGGTCATTGTACCTGGTGCGCGGCGAACTGACCGGCGAGTGCCTGGTGTGGAACGGTGATACGTTGGTGAGCGACGCGTTGATGGCGCGGGTGGTGGGGAATGTCGGGAGGCAAGGCATCTGCGTCACGATCGACCGCAAGCCGGCCTATGACGATGAC
>JBKJUB010000022.1:0-12797 GCA_046590765.1 Sphingomicrobium sp.
GCCATCGACGGCAGATTGGTGATAACGCTCAATTCATTGCCAGGCGTGTCCGCTCCAGCACCGAAATCGAGGATCGTCGAGATCAGGATGATTCCGTTGAGGCCAACGTCATTGTAGGTTGCATTGGCGAGCTGATTGACCACCGCCGCCGAGCGCGACGTGCCATAGCTTTCGCCGCCGAGATAATGCGGGCTGTTCCAGCGATTGTTACCGCTCAGCCAACGGCGGATCACTTCGGCCACCGCCTTGGCATCGGCGGTAATGCCGTAAAATTCCTTGCCCTCGGTCTTGCCGATCAAGTGGCTGAACCCGGTTCCCGGCGGATCGATGAACACGAGGTCGGTGACGTCGAGCAATGATCCCGGATTATCGACGATGGGATAAGGCGGGGCGCCGTCGTCGCGCGCGTCGGAGGGAATCGCGACCCGCTTGGGCCCGAATGCCCCCATCTGCAGCCACACCGATCCCGATCCCGGCCCGCCGTTGAACAGGAAGGTTACCGGCCGCGCAGGATCGCGCGCATCCTTGACGTAAGCGGTGGTGACGATCGCGGCTTTCTGCGTGCCGTCATCACCAGCGATAATCGTCTCGCCAATCGTCGCGGTGTAATTGACCCGCTGCCCGCCGAACGTGCCCGACAGCTTGGTGCTGCGCTGCTGCGGAACGATCTTCTCGACCGGCTCGGCGGGCTTTTCCTTTGCTGCAGCAGGGGCGGCCGCAGGCTTCTTGTCTTGCGCCATTCCCGGCGACGCCACCAGCGCCAATGCCAAACCGATCGACCCGAACCGCCGCATATTCATCTCCCGCGAAAAACCATCGCGCCGATCAATCACGTGCCCGCGCAGCTCGCAAGCCTGTCTTCGATCAAAGGCGGATCGAGCCTACCAACGACGCTTGGGGATGTTCTTCTTCCACTGCGTCTGGTCGCGGCTCTCCTTCCAGCTTTTGACCTTGCACCCGACCCACCCACTATTGGGTCCGACCGGACTGCAGGCCAAAGCGCCGACATCGCCTTCCGCAGTCCAGCCGACGCGCTCGTTCATCACGCTCTTGGTCTCGCCGAACGGGTCGAACGGGCCGACGTCCTCGGCCAGTCGATAGGGCGAACGATGGTTGCGATTGGCGCAGACGATGATCTCGTCCGTAATCGGCCGCCGGATGCATTCGCTGGCGTTGATCGCGTCGCGGACCGCAGGCCCGATCGGGATCGCATCGGTCGCTAGCAACAGGAGAAACGCCATCATCGCCGCTTATCATCCCGCCAAACGCGGCATAACGAAGGCAGCTACCCCCGACTGCCGCCGAACATCTGCGGCATCGCCAGCGCGTCAAACCCGTACGGGTCGGGTCTGAACGTCACCCCGCCGTTGACCGGCGCGACGGTCAGATAGGTCATGTACACCGGCACCGGCCGCGGCAAATCGAAGCGCTGCTCAAGTGGCGACGAGACGTCGGGCGGGCGGCCGAACACCCAAGCCGCGAACCGCTGATAATCCTCCAGCCTGACGCAGCCATTGCTGACCCAGCGATCATTGCCCGCGAACAACTCCTTGTGCGGCGTGTCGTGCAGATAAATCCCGTAATCATTGGGCATCTCGAACTTCATCGCGCCCATTGAATTCCACGGCCCGGGTAATTGCCGAACCAGGATCGACGGCGCTTTCTTGCCGCTTGCAATCGCTTTCCAATTGACCGTCTTGGGGTCGATCGGGTGGGCCGCATTGGTCCAGTCGGACAGCACCTCATAATGGAAGTCGTTCAGGTAGCTGAGGCCATCCTCGCCGATCCGTTTCGCAGTCAGGCTGCGGATCAATTCGGGCGGCACATTCCAATACGGATTGGCCTTCGCATTGCGCAGGATCACCGCCATCATCGGGGTCTTGGTCTTGGCCGAGCCAACCACCACCCGCATCCGGTCAGCCACCCGGTCGCGATCGACCAGATAGGTTTCGGCGGCGCCCGAATCGACCACTACATAGCGATCGAACGATCGCATCGCGGGCAGCCGATAGGCGCGCTCCATGTTGATCGCGATCTTGCGGACGTAATAGTCCGCGCCCCGGTTGAGCGAGGCGATCGTCCCCGCCCCGGCAATCCCGTCACCAGGGCCGAGCCCGTGCACCCGCTGGTAATTAGCTACCACCGCGCCCAGCTGGTCGTCATAGCCGCCGCCCGGCGCCAGCCCGAGCCGGGTGCGCAGCAACGCCACGCGCTTGCCGTTCGAGCCGCGCTTCAACGCCCCACCGGCGGGCACTTTTACCTGCGGCAACCGCCCCCAGCTCAACTGATATTGCTGCAACCCGCGCGCGAGGTCAGCGAACATTCGGTTGGGCGCGCCCGCGCGGCTGGCACCATTGTCAGGATTGAACGCGCGTGCCAGCCAGTTCTGCGGCCGCTGATGCCGCCGTGCGACGCTGCTCATCCTGGGATCGACATAGATGAAGTCGATCCCCTGGCGGACGTTGGACGAAACCGCGACCGGCTCATCCCCCTGCGGCGCCGCGAGGAGTGGGGTAGCGCCAAGCAAGACCAGCGCGCCAAGCGCAAAATGCAATTTTTTCATAAACTGATGAGCCGCCTAAGCAGCACTCTCCGTGATCGATCTGCCGATCCAACGAACTGCCACCACGAGAGTTGCCCCGCGCTGAACGCTACCTTTTCGCCCCGCCCCACTTGCGCTGTGTCTTGCCAAACCCGGTCCTCCTCGTCCCTGGCTTCCCCTGCGTCGCATTCCCGCTCGGCCTCGACGCCCGCCGCTCCTGCACCGGGATTCCGAGATCATCTTCTTCCAGCCGCCTGATCTCGTCGCGCAACCGGCCCGCTTCCTCAAACTCCAGATCGCCCGCCGCTTTTCGCATCCGCGCCTCAAGGTCGCCGATGTACGCGCGCAGATTATGCCCGACCAAGTGCGGCCGCTCGTCGTCGCCGGTTTCGACCAGCACGCCGTCGCGCAGCGTCACGTCGCTCATGATGTCGTGGATCTGGCTCTTGATGCTCTCGGGCGTGATGCCGTGCGCGATATTATACGCCAGCTGCTTTTCGCGCCGCCGATCGGTCTCGCCGATCGCGCGCTCCATGCTCCCCGTCACGCGGTCGGCGTAGAGGATCACCCGCCCGTCAATGTTACGCGCAGCGCGGCCGATTGTTTGGATCAGCGAGGTTTCGGAACGCAGGAATCCTTCCTTGTCGGCATCGAGGATCGCGACCAGCCCGCATTCGGGGATATCGAGCCCCTCGCGCAGCAAGTTGATCCCGACCAGCACGTCATACACCCCAAGCCGCAAGTCGCGGATCAGCTCGATTCGCTCCAATGTCTCGACGTCCGAGTGCATGTACCGCACGCGCAATCCCGCCTCGTGGAGATATTCGGTCAGATCCTCGGCCATCCGCTTGGTCAGCGTCGTCACTAAGGTGCGATACCCCTGCGCCGCGACCTTCTTCGCCTCATTGACCAGATCGTCGACCTGGTCCTCGACCGGCTTGATCTCGACTGGCGGATCGATCAGCCCGGTCGGGCGGATGACTTGCTCGGCGAACACCCCGCCGGTCGCGTCCATCTCCCACGGGCCCGGGGTTGCCGAGACGAAAGTCGTCTGCGGCCGCATCGCATCCCATTCGTTGAATCGCAGCGGCCGATTGTCGATGCAGCTCGGCAGTCGAAAACCATATTCGGCCAGCGTGATCTTGCGGCGGTGGTCGCCCTTGGCCATCGCCCCGATTTGCGGCACCGTCTGATGGCTCTCATCGACGAACAGCAAGGCATTGTCGGGGAGATATTCGAACAAGGTCGGCGGCGGCTCGCCTGGCAATCGCCCGGTCAGGAAGCGCGAATAATTCTCGATCCCGGCGCAGCTCCCCGTCGCCGCTATCATCTCGAGGTCGAAATTGGTCCGCTGCTCCAATCTTTGCGCCTCAAGCAACCGCCCTTCCGCCACCAGTTCCTTCAGTCGCTCGGACAGCTCATGCTTGATCGCCTCGCTCGCCTGCTTGAGCGTCGGCCCCGGGGTGACATAATGCGAATTGGCGAACACCCGGACGGTGTCGAGCGACGCCGCCTTGCGACCGGTCAGCGGGTCGAATTCGACAATCTCCTCAACCTCGTCGCCGAAGAAGGAGATGCGCCACGCACTATCCTCATAATGCGACGGGAAAATTTCCAGATTGTCGCCCTTGACGCGAAAATTGCCGCGCGCGAACCCGGCATCGTTGCGCTTGTACTGCAGCGCGACGAGCTTGCGGATAATCTCGCGCTGGTCGGCGCTCTGACCCTTCTTCAAGTCGAAGATCATCGCCGAGTAAGTCTCGACCGAGCCGATGCCGTAGAGGCACGACACCGACGCGACGATGATTACGTCATCGCGTTCGAGCAACGACCGCGTGGCACTATGCCGCATCCGGTCGATCCCCTCGTTCACCGAGCTTTCCTTCTCGATGTAGGTGTCGGACCGCGGGACATAGGCTTCGGGCTGGTAATAATCGTAGTAGCTGACGAAAAACTCGACCGCATTGTCGGGGAAATAATTGCGGAATTCGCCATAGAGTTGCGCCGCCAGAATCTTGTTCGGCGCGAGGATCAACGCAGGCCGTTGGGTGGCCTCGATGATCTTCGCCATGGTGAAGGTCTTGCCGCTGCCGGTGACGCCGAGCAGCACCTGATTGACCTCGCCACCCTCCGAAATCCCATCGACCAATTCCTTGATCGCCGCGGGTTGATCGCCCGCCGGCTGATAGTCCGACCGGAGCACGAACTTGCGCCCGCCCTCGCTTTTTTCGGGGCGCGCGGGGCGATGCGGGACGAAGTTCTGCCCGGTGTCGGGCTCCTCGAGTGAGGTGCGGATTTGAATTGCCATTGTTTGTCCATATGGTCGCGCGGCAGGGGGAACTCAATGAACCGAGCTAGCGTGATTTTGTGCCTTGGCCTGGCGTGCTTCGGCTGCAAGCCCGCCGCCGCGCCGGTCAACAACGCGCAGTCGAACGCCGAGAAGTCTGCTCCTGCCGACCCGGCCTTGCCCCGGCCCGGCCTGTACCGGATCACCGAATCCGCCATGTGGCTGAGCGGTGCCGGCGAGATCGCGCCGCCAGCCGAAACCGCCACCTTGTGCGTCCCGGCGCTGGACCTGACCGCGTTCGGGTCATGGGCGGCGGGCAAGCTCGTGCCGCGTTGCCCGTCGAGTATCACGCTCGGCAAGGGCGGCTTCGATGCGCAGGCGTCGTGCACCGATCCCGAACTGGGGGATATCGACGTCACCAGCCATGCCCAATATTCGCCCGACAGCATCGACGTCGATTCGGACCTGTTCGACGGGACCGACACGATGCGCATCAGCAGTGCCTATCGGCGCGTCGGCGACTGCTAGGCGGCCCTTTCGCCACCCGTTGCGTTGCCCGCCAAGAAGATTAGGCTGCGCCCTGCTCGCTGGGGACAAGCGGGCGTTGATCGGGGGACATTATGACCAAAGCCATCTTCCTGCTGCCTTTATTGACGCTTGCCGCGTGCAACTCGGGGCCGACCGTCACCGCCACCAACGCGTCGGTCCAGGAGGTCGCGGCTAAGGTCCAAGCGGCGCAACAGGACACAAATTTCCTCCGCCCCGGCAAATGGATGGTCAAGGCGAGCATCGACGAACTGAGCGTCCCGGGCATGCCCGCAGGGATCGCCGACAAGATGAAGCAGATGGGCGATTCCAAACCCGGCACTGAAACCTGCATCACCAAGGAAGACGCGGCCAAGCCCAACGCCGACTTCTTTTCGGGCAACAAGAATTGCCGCTACGATCACTTCACCATGGCCGGCGGCAAGATCGACGCCACGATGCGCTGCTCCGGCAGTGGCGGGGTGCAGCTGATGAAGATGGCCGGTGCGTATAGCCCCGAGGCCTATCGAATGACGATGCAGACCGAGCTCGACCGAAGCAGCGGGGCGCCAGTGAGTGGCACGGAAACCATGACCATGAAAATGCACGTCGACGGCAAGCGGATCGGCAATTGCGACGGCGCCACCGCCGGCAAGGTCGCCGCCCAATGATCCGCCCAACCCTCCGCCTTTCCCCGCTCGCCTTGCTGCTCGCCTCGTGCACCAGCATCAACCCCGCGCCGACCTACGACCTCATCGTCCGGGGTGGCACCATCGTGGATGGCAGCGGCGGTGCCCCATTCATCGGTGATGTCGCGATCCGGGGCGATCGCATCGTCGCCGTCGCCGCGCATCTCGATGGCCTCGCCCCACGCAACATTGACGCCACTGGGCTCGCGGTCGCGCCGGGGTTCATCAACATGCTCAGCTGGGCGACCGAAAGCCTGATCGAGGATGGCGCGGGGGAAAGCGACATCCGCCAGGGCGTGACGCTCGAAGTGATGGGCGAAGGCAATTCGATGGGGCCGTACAACGAGACCATGGTCCGCCTCGAAACCGAGCGACAGGCCGACATCAGATACCCGATCGACTGGCGCACCCTTGGCCAATATCTGACCAAGATGGAGCGGCGCGGGATCGCGCCCAACATCGCCAGTTTCGTCGGCGCCACAACGGTCCGTGTCCACACGCTGGGCGAAGGCGATGTCGATCCGACCCCGGCACAACTCGCGGCGATGCAAAACACCGTCCGCCTGGCGATGAACGAGGGCGCGATGGGGGTCGGCAGCTCGCTTATCTACGCCCCCGCTTTCTACGCTGAAACGCCCGAGCTGGTCGCGCTCGCTACCGCCTCGGCGCAATGCGGCGGGATGTACATCAGCCACATGCGCAACGAGAGCGACAACCTCCTCGAGGCGGTCGACGAATTGATCGATATCGCGCGCAAATCAGGCGGGCCGGCCGAAATCTATCACCTCAAACAGGCCGGCAAGGGCAATTGGAACAAGCTCGACGCGGTCATCGCCCGGGTCGAGGCCGCGCGCGCGTCGGGCGTCCGGATCACCGCCGACATGTATAATTACGTCGCCGGTGCGACCGGGCTCGACGCGGCAATGCCGCCGTGGGTCCAGGCCGGCGGCTATGAGGAATGGAAGAAACGGCTGCAGGATCCCGCGATCCGCAAGCGCGTGCTGGCCGAAATGCGGGCGCGACCGGTCGGCTGGGAAAGCCTTTACTGGCAGGCAGGAAGCGCTGACAAATTGATCCTGATCGGGTTCAAGAATGAGAAACTGAAACCGCTCACCGGCAAGACGCTGGCCGAGGTCGCAAGACTGCGTGGCACCAGCCCGGAAGATACCGCAATCGACCTGGTGATCGAGGACGGCAGCCGCGTATCGACCGCTTACTTCCTGATGGATGAGGCCAATGTCGCGCGGCAGGTGGCGCTGCCGTGGATGAGCTTCGGCAGCGATGCAGAGGCGCAGGCCCCGACCGGCAACTTCCTGAAGTCCTCTGTCCACCCCCGCGCCTATGGCAATGTCGCCCGGCTGCTCGGCAAATATGTCCGCGACGAGCAGCGCACGACGCTGCCCGACGCGGTCCGCCGCTTGACCGGCTATCCGGCATCGAACCTCGGCATCAAGGATCGCGGGCTGGTCCGGCCGGGGATGATGGCCGATCTCGCCATCTTCGATCCGGCAACCATCGCCGACAAGGCAACCTTTGACAAACCCCAGCAATTCGCGATCGGGATGCGCCACGTGCTGGTCAACGGCCAGCCGGTGCTGCTCGACGGCCAAATGACGCCCGCCCGCCCCGGCCGCGCCGTCCTCGGCCCCGGCACCGGTCGCTGCCCGCAACGCTAAAGGGCGATTGCGCGACCCGCTGATCGCCTTATGCTGCGCCCCGTCATTCGGGAGATTTCGATGCGCATCGTCACTGTCGCCTTGCTCGCCACTGCAGCGCTCGGGCTCACCGCCTGCAACAAGGGTCCCTCGGTCGATCTCAAGAACGTCACCCCGGCCGAGGTTGCCAAGGCGATGAAGGACAGTGGCGCCAACCGCGATCTGGTGCGGCCGGGCAAATGGGCCTCGACCGTTTCGATTGCCGCGATCGACACCTCGCAATTGCCGCCTGAGATCGCCGTCAAGATCAATGCCGAAATCGGCAAGCCGCGGACGGTCGAGGCGTGCCTCACCTCCGAGCAGGTCGATCACCCCGAGCGGATGCTGGCGCAGGTACCGAGCGGCTGTCGCTACGAATATTATAAGATGGCGGGCGGCGAGATTGACGGCCACATGATCTGCACCGGCCCTGCGGGCAACCAGGACATGACCGTCAAGGGTACGTACGGCAAAGATCGTTATGCGATGACCGTTGCCAACAAGGCCAATGCCGCGCCCGGCGCGCCGACCATGGGCAACGCCAGCAGCACGATGAAGATCGAATCGCACCGCCTTGGCGAATGTGATGCCAAGCCCGCGGGCTGACGACCATCCAACAGGGGACGATGATGACCAACCGCATGATGATCTTGCTCGCGCTGACGCTTCCGCTTGCCGCCTGCAACGAGGCCGCGGCCCCGGCTCCGGCCGAGGAGAAAGGCCCACCCGCGCTGTTCGTGCCGGGCGAATATGAAGTCACCGCGTTGACCGAGACGTTGAAGTCAGCCGACCAGTTCAGCCCCGCGACCAAACACCAGGTCGGCGCCACCGACGTCTCGAAGATCTGCTCGCCCGCCGGTCCCAAGCCCGCGCCTGCCTTGTTCGCCGACAAGGGCGACAGCTGCACCGCGACCAGCGATTACGCCAAGGATGGGCGGATCAACATGTCCTACAATTGCCAGCGCCCCGGCCAGGGGCTGCTGACCCTGACCTTCGATGGCAAATATGACGACCAGAGCTTCGAGGTCGCGGTCGCCACCGGGACTTACTTCAGTGGCCAGGGCGATTATGTCCTGACTCAGCGGATCAAGGGCAAGCGCCTCGGCGATTGCGCTGCCCCGCCCGCCAAGGCCGGGTAATTTCCTGGCCGACGGAGCGTAGCGCGTCGCAGTTCGTTGCGGCGCAATGAAACTCCCGGTCCTGATCAACCCCGGCGGCGGTAGCGCGGGCGAAGATGCCATCGCGCGCGTCGCTGCGGCGCTCGCCAAGGCGGGCATCGATGCCACCATCGAGCAAGTCGACGGCCCCGACCTCGACGAGCGTGCCACGCACCTCGCCAGTCGCGGCGCCAGGACGATCGTCGCCTGCGGTGGCGATGGCACCTTGAGCGCAGTCGGCGGCGCACTTGCCGGGACCCAGACCGCGCTCGGCATCCTTCCGCTCGGAACGCTCAACCACCTTGCCCGCGATCTCGGCATATCGTTCGACCTCGACGAAGCCGCGTCGCTCATCGCCGCCGGGCACCGCCAGCAGATCGACGTCGCCGAACTCAACGGCCGGGTGTTCATCAACAATAGCGCGATCGGCCTCTATCCTTTGATGGTCGCCGACCGCGAGGGCCAGAAGGAACGGCTCGGCCGGTCGAAGAAATTCGCCATGCTCATCGCCGGCGTCCGCACCCTGTTCCGGTTCCACCATTATCGCCTCTCGCTGACCGTCAACGATGGCCAGACCGCGACGCTCGAGACACCATTGCTGTTCGTCGGCAATAATTTTTACCGTACCACCATGCCCCGCGCCGGCTGCCGCGACCGGCTCAATGACGGCAAACTGTCGGTCGTGATCACCCGCAAGGCGGGGCGCGCGGCGATGGTGCGCGGCATGCTGCTGTCGTTGATCGGCCGCGCCAGCGCGAAACAATTGATCGAGCTCGACAATGTAACCCACCTCCAGGTCGCCGGGCGGCGCTCGCAAATCACCGTTTCGGCCGATGGCGAGACACTCCATCTGCCGCTGCCGCTCGATTACCGGATTCGCCCCAAGGCGTTGTGGGTGATCGGACCCGGTAATCAGCAACTCCAGCCGGACAATTAGTCCGCGCTATTGATGCGCCTCGGGCATGACCGAGCTGTGCAGATGATCGATCCACCACCGGCCGGCGGCAAAGCGGTACGAGAAACTGTAGCGCGCTTTGACATCGCTTCGCGCGCCGGTCACCGGGTCGGCCAGCGAAACGGTCCACGTGCCAACCCGCGTCGCCAAATTGCAGCCCAGCCGGACCGTGCTGGTATCGATGGTCCCAACCGGTTTCTTCTTGAGGAAGCTGACAAAATAGTCGCGGATTCCGGCCGGGTCGGTGCGCGGCGTGTTGCTGAGGGTTGGCAGCAAGACCGCACCCGGGCCGAACAATGCGGTTACCTTGTCGGGATTTTCAGTCGCCCAGGCCCCGTTGAACTTGGCGAACTGGCCTTCGATCGCGGCCGTGCTGGTCGGTTGGCAACGCTCGGCGCGAGCGGATGCCGGACTTGCGAACGTTAAAGCCAGCGCCGCGGTGGTGGCGGTCGCAATCCGTGTCTTGATATTCATTGTTGGTCTCCCTGTGCTTGACGTCGTCATCAATCGGGAGATGCCGAGCGCAATCAGGAGGCGATGATCGACCCTGGCACACCGGTCTTACCCGATGCGGTCCGACATCACGAGCAACCCGACAAAAGAGGTTGCTCGCCAGAGGGGCCCGGTCCGCGCTGGCGATATACGGGCCACCTTTGGCTCCGGCAAGCGAACAGTGTCATTGTTGCAACCATCGCCCGGCCAAGGCGATTTTTTCATCCGGAATTAACGAAAGCGCTTGCGTTCGGGTCGGAGTTAGACACTATATGCAGTGTTCCGGTGGGGGCCGCTCTCAATCTATTGTGGTTGGGGCTGAAGATGCCTATCTTCAGCTAGGCCTTCTCGCGCGCCCTGTGGATATCGGGGACGACGCGATAAAAACCCCCTGCCGGGGCGCAAACTAGGGTAGGTTCGGGCCTATGACACCGAGTCGAACATTTAGCGAACAAGCGGTCAAAGAGCCGCTCAGCGTACGGGGTGAGGATATGGATTTTCTAAGCGACAGCAATGTGACGAGCGATGACGTCGCGACCCCCGCGGCCACGCCTGAACGGACCAGCAAGACGATCGATGTCGCGGCTTATGCCATCGTCACCGACGAGACGCGCGACTCTTTGCTCACTGAATTCGGCAAGGACACGTTGCGCGATCGTTACCTGTTGCCCGGCGAAACCTATCAGGATTTGTTCGCCCGGGTCGCCTCGGCCTATGCCGATAATCAGGACCACGCCCAGCGCGTCTATGACTACATCTCGAAATTGTGGTTCATGCCCGCCACCCCCGTATTGTCGAATGGCGGTACCGGTCGCGGGCTGCCGATCAGCTGCTACCTCAACTCGGTCAGCGACAGCCTCGACGGCATCGTCAACACCTGGAACGAGAATGTCTGGCTGGCATCGAAAGGCGGCGGCATCGGCACTTACTGGGGCGCGGTGCGCGGCATTGGCGAGCCGGTCGGTCTCAACGGCAAGACCAGCGGCATCATCCCGTTCGTCCGCGTCATGGACAGCCTGACCCTCGCCATCTCGCAAGGCTCGCTGCGGCGCGGTTCGGCGGCGGTCTATCTCGACGTGTCGCACCCCGAGATCGAGGAGTTCCTCGAAATCCGCAAACCCTCGGGCGACTTCAACCGCAAGGCCTTGAACCTGCACCATGGCGTGCTGATCACCGACGAGTTCATGGAGGCGGTTCGCGCCGGCGCCGAGTTTGACCTGAAGTCCCCCAAGGACGGCACCGTTCGCGGCTCGGTCGATGCGCGCAGCCTGTTCCAGAAACTGGTCGAAACCCGCCTTGCGACCGGCGAGCCGTATATCATCTTCATCGACCAGGTGAACCGCTCGATGCCCAAGCATCACCGCGACCTGGGGCTCAAGGTCACCACTTCCAACCTGTGCAGCGAAATCACGCTTCCCACCGGCAAGGATCATCTCGGCGCCGATCGTACCGCAGTCTGCTGCCTGTCGTCGCTGAGCCTCGAGACGTGGGACGAATGGAACGGCGACGAGCAGTTCATCGAGGACGTCATGCGCTTCCTCGACAACGTCCTGTCCGACTACATCGCCCGCGCGCCCGACGAGATGGCGCGCGCCAAATATAGCGCCGAGCGCGAACGCTCGGTGGGCCTGGGCGTGATGGGCTTCCACAGCTTCCTCCAGGCGCGCGGCCTGCCGTTCGAGGGCGCGATGGCCAAGTCGTGGAACCTCAAGATCTTCAAGCATGTCCGCGCCCAGGTCGACGAAGCCTCGATGATGCTCGCCAATGAACGCGGCCCGTGCCCCGACGCCGCCGACATGGGCGTGATGGAGCGCTTCAGCTGCAAGATGGCGATCGCCCCGACGGCGAGCATTTCGATCATCGCCGGCGGCACTTCGGCCTGCATCGAGCCGATCCCGGCCAACATCTACACCCACAAGACGTTGTCGGGCAGCTTCTCGATCAAAAATCCGTACCTCGAAAAATTGCTCATCGAGAAGTCGAAGAACAGCGACGCGGTGTGGAATTCGATCCTCGAGCAGGGCGGCAGCGTCGCGCACCTCGACTTCCTCACCACCGAGGAAAAGGACGTTTACAAGACCAGCTTCGAGATCGACCAGCGCTGGCTGATCGAGCTCGCCGCCGATCGCACCCCGTTCATCGACCAGGCGACCAGCCTCAACCTGTTCATCCCCGCCGACGTCGACAAATGGGACCTCCTCATGCTCCACTTCCGGGCGTGGGAATTGGGCATCAAGTCGCTCTATTACCTCCGCTCGAAAAGCGTTCAGCGCGCCGGTTTCGCCGGCGGCGTCGAAGCCGACAACACCGCCGAGCCGGCCAAATACGAGCTTCCGACGACCGATTATGACGAGTGTCTCGCATGCCAATGATCCGGGGAATCATTGGACCGAGACACCTGGCGTGTCAGTAGGATGACCACCGCCAACCTCGACATGCTGGCTCTCGGCCTCATC
>JBKJUB010000175.1:0-4192 GCA_046590765.1 Sphingomicrobium sp.
GGGTTGATCACCACTTCGGTCTCGACCTGTGCAGTCGCCCCAGAAAGAGCGATCACCAGATTGTCACCATCGATCGACCAGTCCGCCGCGCCGCCATCGACCCGGACCGCCATCGGCTCAAGCCCGTCGCCCGCCAGCCGCAAAGGCCGGTCATGCACTCCGTTGCGCTCGACATTGAGCAACGCGCGCACCCGCGTTGCCGCCGGATCGAGCGCAACGTCGAGCGCCACTTCGCGCACCCAATAATCGGGCGGCTGATAGTCCTTGCGGAGGATGTTGATGTGTTCCGGGCTGGCCGGGGCTTCGGGGTTCAATCGTGCGTCCATCAGCGCTCGCTACGGCCCCCCGCGCTTCGACGCAACGCCGCCAGTATCGACCAGCGGCGGTGCGTTGCCCTTGCGCCACAAATGGCGCGCCCTAGGTTGCACTCGGGGACAGGGGAGCAAACACATGAGCATCATTACCATTATCCAGGCCGCAGTCACCGCTGCACCGCCATTCGACGCCGAGGCCGCGACCCGCGCTTACCTCGCCACCTTGAACGGTGCCGCGCGGGCCAAGTCTGACGCTTATTTCGAGGGCGGTTACTGGCTGCCGATCTGGAGCGCGCTCATTTCGATCCTGTCCTACTGGATCATGCTGCGCTTCGGCTGGTCGGCGGCGTGGAGCGCATGGTCGCAGAAAATCGTCAAATGGCGCTGGCTCCAGCCGGCGCTTTATTCGGTACCGTTTGGCCTCATCGGCGGGCTGATGACCCTGCCGTGGTCGATCTACACCGGCTTCATCCGCGAACATCAATATGGCATGTCGAACCAGAATGCCGCCGAATGGGCCAAGGAATTGCTGATTATGGCCGGGGTCGGCGTCCTGCTCAGCGCGGTGATGTTCACCGTCATTTATGCCGTGATCCGCAACAGCCCGAAGCGCTGGTGGCTGTGGGCGACGGTCGCCATGGGTGCCTTATTCTCGGTCATGATCCTGATCGCGCCAATCTTCATCGAGCCGCTGCTGAATAAATATACGCCGATGGCCGACAGCCCCACGCGCACCGAGATCTTGCGCATCGCCAAGGCCCAACAAATCCCCACCAACGACGTCTATGTGGTCGATGCGTCGAAGCAGACCAAGCGGATTTCGGCCAATGTCTCGGGAATCGGGCCGACGATCCGCATCGCGCTTAACGACAATTTGCTCAATCGCTCGAACATCCACGGGATTAAGGCGGTGATGGGTCATGAAATGGGCCATTACAAGCTCAACCATATCCAGAAATTGCTTGCCTATCTGACGCTCATATCTTTGATCTTGTTTGCTATTCTGTACTTTGCGGCCCCACGAATCCTGGCTCGCTATGGCAATCGCTGGGGGGTGCGCGAGGTCTCCGACCCGGCGTCCGCGCCGCTGCTGTCGATCCTGCTCGCATTATCGATGATCCCCGGCGGGATCATCTTCAATTCCATCATCCGCCACCATGAAAGCGAGGCCGACGCCTTCGGACTCGAGGCGGCGCGCGAGCCCGATGGTTTCGCGATGACCGCGATGCAGTTGAGCGAATATCGCAAGATCGAACCCTCGGCAGTCGAGGAGTTCCTGTTCTTCGACCACCCCTCCGGCCGCACCCGGGTGGCGATGGCGATGGACTGGAAGGCGAAGCATCTCGCCGAGCTTCCGGCCGACCAGCAGGCGGCGATGGTGATGACGACACCGCCGCCACCCGCGCCGTCGAAATAGGCGTCAGGCGGCGTCGGGGGCGGCGATCTTGCTCCCCCGGCTGCCGCCCAGCGCGACCAGCATCCCGCCGAGCGCGAGCAACCCGCCCGCCGCAGCGAGCAGGCTCCACTGATAATTCTCGAACACTGTCGACAGCCCCATCGCGATCACCGGCACCAGCACGCTCGAATAAGCCGCGCGCCCAGGCCCGATCTTGCGCACCACCGGCAAATACAGGCTGAACGCCAGCACCGTCGCCGCCAGCGCCAGATAGGTCAGCCCCACCCAATAGGCCGGGCTGGTGTCAATCGTCGGCGGCCCGGCGATCGCCAGCGCGAACAACGCGTCGGCAGCGGCCCCGATCGCCATCGCCCACGCCAGCAGCGCGAGCAACGGATGCCGCTTCACCGCATCGCGCGCCTGGAAGACATTGGCCCACGACGCCCCGAGCATCCCCAGCAAGGTTAGCCCCAGCCCGGTCATCACCTCCCCCGAAGTCGCGCTGCTCGACTGCAGTTCGTGAAGAAACAGCAAGCCGATCCCGGCCACCGCAATTACCCCGCCAACGGCAAAGCGCCCGCTTGGTCGCTGCCCCAGCAAAGCCCAGCCAAGCAGGCTGTTGGGCACCACCAATATGGCAAACACCGTCGCCACAATGCCCGAGGTGATGAACCGCTCGGCGACATAGACACAATTGAAGTTGATGCAGAACTGGCTGATCCCGAGGATCGCCGCCGCGATCAGCAATGACGGATTGGGCCGCAGCGACTGGCCTTTCCACCGCGCCACCATCGCCATCGCCACCGCCGCCAGCACGAAGCGATAAGTCACCGACCATTGCGGGGCGACCGTGCCGATCTGGCCGCGGATCACCAACCAGGTCGATCCCCAGATCAAAGTGAAAATGATGAACGGGATGATGATCGAGCGATCGATCCGCGTTTCGTGCGGCTTACTCAAAGCGCCCCGATGGCCGTGGCTAGCTTGGCCACGGCCTCCATGTCCTGATCCCAGCTCGTCACCAGCCGCACCTCGCCTGGCGCCCAATCGTAGAAATCAAACCCCTGGGCACGGATCGTCGCGGCTTCCTCCGGCGTCATCCGGACGAACAATTCATTGGCCTCGACCGGATGCACCAGCCGCGCGCCTGCCGCCTTCGCCAGCACTTGCGCCGCCGCATTCGCGCTTCTCGCATTGGCCAGCCATACGTCGTTGTCGAGCATCGCCAGTAATTGCGCCGCGAGATAGCGCCCCTTTGACAGCAAATGCCCCGACCGCTTGCGCAGCACCTTCGCCTTGTCCGCCAGCGCGGGGTCGAACAGGATCAGCGCCTCGGCGCTCATCCCGCCATTCTTGACGAAGCCGAAGCTCAGGACATCGACCCCCGCGCGCCACGTCAATTCCGCCGGGCTGGCCCCGGTCGACACCACCGCATTGGCAAACCGCGCGCCATCGAGATGAAACCCGAGCCCGCGCGACTTGGCCGCCGCGCCCAGCGCTGCGGTCTCGTCCGCCGAATAGGTCAGCCCATATTCGGTCGCATTGGTGATCGACAGCGCGGCGGGCTGGACCTGGTGGACATCCGGGCGGATCCGCGCGCACGCCGCCTCGACCGCTTGCCGGGTGACCTTCGCGCCCGGCCCGTCGAGCAGCATCAGCTTGGCCCCGCCATTGTACATCGCCGGAGCGCCGGCCTCGTCATTCTCGATATGCGCGTCGCGGTGGCACAATATCGCCCCGGTCGGCGGGCACAGCATGGCCAGACCGATGCTGTTGGCGGCGGTCCCGCTGGTGACCCACAACGCCTCGACCTGCCGCTCGAACACCTCGCCAAACGCCGCGTTGAGCCGCGCGCTCCACGCGTCGCCGTCATAGGCGCTGTCGAGCCGGTTCGCGCCGGCGATCGCGTCGATCACGGCGGGGCAGGCCGCAGCGGCATTGTCGGAGAAGAAGCGCATGGCGGCTCAGCGCATGACGCGCGCTTTGCCTGCGGTCAACCGGCGCAGCAGAAAGGGCCCCGACGCGTCACCGCACCGGAGCCCCATGCTAGTCTTACAAACGAAGCTTAGAGCTCGTTCGACACGTTGTTGAACGTCGTCCCCAGCTTGCCGCCGATGCTCCGCATCGCTGCGATCGCTGCAACCGCGATCAGGGCGGCGATCAGGCCATATTCAATGGCCGTCGCACCCTTCGAGTTGCTCATCAATTTAATCAGTCGGCGCATTTTCAGTCCCCTCGATTAGACGACGGAAAATGCGCCCAATTAGTTAACAAGGCGTTGCCGCGCGCAATTTTCTTGAGGTTTCGGGGAATTTCAATCCGGTAAGCCCAATCGGCCCGCCCGCCGGGCGACCGATATGAAAAGAATGGTGCTGTCGGTGAGGATTGAACTCACGACCTCAGCCTTACCAAGGATGCGCTCTACCACTGAGCTACGACAGCATGTCGGATTGGACGCGCGCCTATGGCCGCAGCGCCGCTC
>JBKJUB010000182.1:0-4098 GCA_046590765.1 Sphingomicrobium sp.
TTGCGCTTGCACCGCCAGATGCCCGGACAGGGTCGTCTTCCCCGATCCGCCCTTCTGCGATGCCATTGCCAGAACGCGCATTCTATTCCCCTCGCCCAAATATGACGCTGATCAGGCCTCCAACTGACAGGAAAGGCTCTAATTATTGGTTAATGCTCGCCCGACCTTGTTGCCTGCCCCCGCGCTTGTCTAAGCAGGAGGCAACGATGTTGAGTGCGAGGCAGAACGGCGATGCGACGGTCAGTGATTGCAATAATGGCGGCGGCAGCGATTGCGGTCGGCGTGCCCGCCAGCGCGGCTGGTCCGACCGTCCGTTCGGGAATCGAGGCGTGGCAGCAGGGCAATCCGGCTAAGGCGGTGGCGATCTGGCGCGGGCTTGCCGACAAGGGCGATAATGATGCCGCGTTTAACCTTGGCCAGGCCTATCGCCTCGGTCGCGGGGTCAGTCCTGACAGCGGCGCTGCCAAGAAATGGTTCGAGCGCGCCGCGCGCGCGGGGCATCTCGATGCCCAGGTCAGCCTTGGCCTGTTATTGTTCGACAGCGGCGACCGCGCGACCGCGCTTGGCTGGTTGAAGCGCGCCGCCGAACGCGGTGAACCGCGCGCCTTGCTGGTCACCGGCACCGCTCTGTTCAACGGCGATGGGGTCAAGCGCGATCCGATCCTCGGCTATGCTTACGTCCGCCGCGCCGCCGCGCAGGGCCTCGCCCCCGCCGTTGCGACCCTCGCCGACATGGACAAGGTCATGCCCGCCGCTGATCGCAACCGGGCAGTCGCCTTGGGCAATGCCAAGGCGTCACTTTCCAAGCCGGCGACACTCCCCACTCCGGTTAAAGCCACCCAGTCCGCACCCGCTCCATCGAGCAGCGGCGGCTGGCGGGTGCAGCTAGGTGCATTCGGCAATCGCGGCGCGGCGCAATCCCTGTTCGCTCGCCTCGCGCCCAGGCTCGGCGGCGCACAGGGCTATTATATCCCGGTCGGGGCGATGACCCGGCTTCAGGCGGGGCCTTATCCGTCGAGCGCGGCAGCGGCGCAGGCTTGCGCGCGGTTGAAGCCGCAACCCTGCTTCGCGGTCGCTGCTAGATAATCCAATCCTTGCGCGCGATCCCTTGCGCCCACAGCAGAGCGTCGAGCCCGTGATGGACGAGCCGCGCATCGGCCACTGCGACCAGCGCCGGCTTTCCCCGATACGCCACGCCCAGCCCCGCCGCCTGCACCAAAGGAATATCATTCGCTCCGTCGCCGAGCCCGAGCACCTGTCCCGGTTCGATTCCCAGATCCTGACATTCAATCATCATCGCAGCCTTCTTGGCCTCGGCATCGACGATCGCGCCGACCAGTAAGCCATTCAATTCATTGCCATGTTTCCCAAGCTGGTTGGCGGCATGCCGCTCGAAGCCAACCGCTGCTGCAACCGGCTCAACGAAGTCCAGAAATCCTCCCGACACCAACAATGTCCCCGCCCCCCGGCTGCGCATCGTCCGCACCAGGGTCGCGGCACCGGGGTTGGGGCGGATCCGTTCGTCGAGGCAGCGCTCGATGATTGCCGTATCGAGCCCTTCGAGCAGCGCGACCCGCTCGGTCAACGCAGCCGAGAAATCAAGTTCGCCATGCATCGCCCGCTCGGTGATCGCCGCGATCGACTGCTTGATCCCGGCGTAATCGGCCAGTTCGTCGATGCATTCCTGCCCGATGATCGTCGAATCCATATCTGCGGCGAGCAATTTCTTCTCGCGCCCCGCCAACGGCTGAACGATCACGTCGCAATCTTCCCAGCCCTCAAGCGCCGCCCGCGTGGCCGCTGCATCCGTAACCAAAAGGTCGGCCGCATCGCCCTTGTCGATCCAGCCGTGCAGCTTCGATCCCGGCACCCGCGCCAGCGCCACGGCAAGCAGCCTGTCATCGAGCCGTCCGGCTGCTATCAGCGTCGCAATGATCACGTCTCGTCCTCCGCTGGTCCTCATCGCCGGTCCCACCGCAAGCGGCAAGTCTGCGCTGGCGCTTGAACTCGCGAGCGTGCGAAACGGCGTCATCATCAACGCCGACAGCGCGCAGCTTTACAGCGACCTGCCAATCCTCTCCGCCGCGCCATCGCCTGAAGATTGCGCTACCGCCGATCACCGGCTCTATGGTGCCCGAGACGGCGCCGACCCTTGCTCAGCCGCCGACTGGGCCGCATTGGCGCGCGCTGAAATCGCCAGCGTCCGCGCAGAAGGTCGGCTCCCGATCCTCGTCGGCGGCACCGGGCTCTACATCCGCACTTTGCTCGACGGGATAGCGCCAGTCCCCAGAATCGACCCCGAAATCCGCGACACGATCCGCAATCGCCCGGTTGCGGACAATCACGTCGACCTCCTGACCCTTGACCCCGAAGCCGCCGCCCGCCTCAACCCCGCCGACACCAACCGCATCGCCCGCGCGCTCGAAGTCGTCCGCTCGAGCGGCAGGGCCCTGTCCCACTGGCAGCAGCAGCGCGAAGGCGGGATCATCGACACGATCGATCTCAGGCCGCTTATCCTGCTTCCTCCCCGCCCGTGGCTCTACCAGCGCTGCGATCAGCGCTTCGCCGCCATGATCGACCACGGCGCGGTCGATGAAGTCCGCCGCTTGCTCGCCCGCGGCCTGGATCCCAACCTGCCCGTCATGCGCGCCATCGGGGTTGCCGAGATCGCCAGCGGCAGCGCGGATGTCGTACCGCTCGGCCAACAATCGACCCGCCGCTACGCCAAGCGCCAATATACCTGGTTCGCCAACCAGCCCCCCGCGCACTGGCCGCGCCACCTGGGCGTCTATGATGCTTCGACTGCACTGGCGCTGCTCGACCTCGACCGCTAGGCCAAAGCGATGGACCGGATCTTTGACGCCGACATCGACCCCGCCCCACTGATCGGCAAGCGAGTCGCAGTGATCGGTTACGGCAACCAGGGTCGCGCCCAGTCGCTCAACCTCCATGACAGCGGGATCGACGTGGTCGTCGGCCTGCGCGATGGCTCGGCAAACGTCACCGAAGTTCAAGCCGCCGGCCTCGCCACTGCGTCGATCGAAGATGCAGTCACCAGCGCCGACCTCGTCATGCTGCTGGCCCCCGACGAGACGATGGCCGGGGTCTACGGCCAAATCGAACCCCACCTCCGTCCCGGCACGGCGCTCGGCTTCAGCCACGGCCTCGCGATCCATTTCAACTTCATCCGCCCCCGTGACGACCTCGACGTCTTCCTCCTCGCCCCCAAAGGCCCCGGTACCGCGCTGCGCTCGCTCTACGTCGCGGGCGACGGCATGACGTCATTATGGGCGGTCGCGCAGGACAGCACAGGCATCGCCCGCGCCATCACCCTCGCCTACGGCCAGGCGATCGGCAGCGGCCGCGCAGGGTTAATCGCTTCCACCTTCGCCGAAGAATGCGAAGCCGATCTGTTCAACGAAGGCGCGGTGGTGTGGGGCGCGGTGCCCGAAGTGCTGATCGCCGGTTTCGACACGCTGGTCGAAGCGGGCATTTCCCCCGAAGTCGCCTACATGGAATGCGTTGGCGAATTGAAATTGCTCGCCGACCTGATCGAGGCGCGCGGCATCGCCGGGATGCGCGAGGCGATCAGCAACACCGCCGAGTTCGGCGCAGTCATCGGCGGCCCCAAGATCATCGGTGAAGAAGTGCGCACCGCCATGCGCGCGGTGCTTGCTTCAGTTCGCGACGGGTCGTTTGCTCGCGCCTTGGCGGACGAGGAAGCCAGCGGCTATCCTCTGCTCAGGACATCGCGGCTCAAGGCGCGCAGCCTCGCGGTCGAGGCAGCCCGCATCAGCGTCAAAGCTTAGCCAATGATCTCATTGTCGTCGTGCGGCCGCTCGCCGATGCTTGCCCGCTCGACATAGGCGCGCTGCATCTTGCGGTGCGCGTCGGCGGCATGGGGGTCCGCCGCCTCCTTGGCGAGTTTCTCTTCTTCCGCGGCTCGGTTCGCGAAATACATCCGATCCTGCTCGCTCATGGCATTTCCCCTAGTCCCGTCGCAAAGCGTATCAGAAATCCGACAAAAACGAAAATCGGTCCTTACTTGCGACCGAATAATTTTTCGATGTCGCCATGGGCCAGCTTGACCCACGTCGG
>JBKJUB010000212.1:0-3320 GCA_046590765.1 Sphingomicrobium sp.
TGTTCCGGTCGACCCAGTTCGGCGACGACCAGGATCGTCCGCTCAAGAAGTCGGACGGCAGCTGGACATACTTTGGCGGCGATGCGGCGTATCATCTGCAAAAGGCCGAGAAGGCCGATCATCTGGTCAACATCTGGGGCGCGGACCATGCGGGGACGGTCAAGCGCGTCCAGGCGGCGGTTAATGCGCTGACCGACGGGCGGGTCGATCTCGACGTCAAGATCATCCAGATGGTGAAGCTGCTGCGCGCCGGCGAGCCGATCAAGATGTCCAAGCGCTCGGGCAATTTCGTCACTTTGGCCGATGTCGTTCGCGAAGTCGGCAAGGATGTGGTGCGGTTCATGATGCTGACCAAGCGCGCCGACACCCCGCTGGAATTCGACTTCGCCAAGGTGGTCGAGGCGTCGAAGGAAAATCCGGTATTCTACGTTCAATATGCCCATGCGCGGATCGCGTCGCTGGGGCGCAAGGCGGCCGAGGCGGGGGTGTCGCTCGATACGGCGGCCGATCTCGATTTGCTCGATGCCGAGGAGTTGGCGCTGGTCAAAGCGATGGCACAATATCCGCGCGCGATCGAGGCGGCGGCGCTGAGCCATGAGCCGCACCGGATCGCTTTCTATCTCAACGATTTGGCGTCGGCGTTCCATTCGCTTTGGAACCGGGGCAATGATGATCCCGGACGGCGGTTTTTGATTGAGGACCGGCCCGACTTGACCCGCGCGCGGCTGGAACTGGCGCGCGCGATCGGGCAGGTATTGAAGAATGGCCTGGGCTTGATGGGAGTCGAGGCCGCCGAGGAGATGCGCTGATGGCCAGGCCTGGGCCCGCCAATGACGAGGAACGGCTGCCGTGGCTCGAGCCGTATCGCGACGGCAAAGCGGCGAAAGTCGCGCCGGCCAAGTCCAAATCACGCGGCGGGATGATGGCGGCCATCGGCGCACTGGCGGTGCTGGTTGCGGCGGGCGGGGGCTATATCGTCGGACAGCGGGGACCGGTGGCGGTTACGCCGGCGGCGGAGATTGCGGTCAAGAATGAAGTGGTCGCGCCGGTCACTGCGCCTGCGCCTGCTCCGGTTATTGCCGAACCGGTCGCCGTGCCTGCAGCCACGCCGAAGCCGGTTGCGCGGGTCGCGCAGTCTGCGCCGCACCGTGCCATCCGCAAGACTGTTCGCCAGCGCAAGATTCGCAATGCCGGGATTGAGTCGGCGCATCTGCGCGCTGTTCGTACGGCGCAGGAACCCCGTACAGCCACGGCGCCGGTGGCGCCGGTGGCGCCGCGAGTGACCACTCGCCCGTGGCCCAAGATGCCGTCGCCGGGGCCAGCGGGGCAGGTGATCCAGCTCGGCGCGTTCAAGAATCCGGCGCGCGCCAATGCCGCGCTCCGCTTGCGACTGGCGCGCTACCCCGCGCTTGGCCGAATGCCGCGGGTGGTGGTGCCCGTGATCACGCGACCGCGCGGCCAAATCCTTTATGTCTTGCGCCTGGGCACGACTTCGCGCCAACAATCGGCGATCGTCTGCAAGAACCTTCGGGCCAGCGGCGACCATTGCCTGGTGATCGGCTGAGGAGCGAGCGACGTGATGAATGACCCGGCCACGACTGGCGACAATGAGGCGCTGCCGTGGCTCGAGGCGGTCGATGACGAGGACCAGCCGCGCGGGGTCTCGGCGCGCAAGATGCTGGCCGCGCTACTGATGGTCGTTGTGGCGGTGGCAATCATCGCCGGAACGTTGTTTTACCTTGGGCGCGCAAGCGGCGGATCGGGCCCGCCCGAACTGATCCGCGCCGAGGCCGGACCGTACAAGATCCGCCCGACCGATCCCGGCGGGCTCGATGTTGCTGGCGACAGCGGGACGGCGTTCGCAACCGGTGCGGGCGAAGACCAGGACAGCAAGCTCGACGTCGGCAAGATGAGCGAACCGCCGCCGCCATTGCCCGAGCCCGATGGCGCGCCGAAGAAAATCCCGCCCAATGAAACCAAGGAGCCGTTGGTGCCGCCGCCCGCGCCCGATGCGCCGCCGGCCCAGCCTGGCGCGGTAGGCCCGACGGTCCAGCTTGGTGCTTACGGATCGACCGCCAAGGCGGAGACTGCGTGGCGGATGCTGTCGTCGCGCTTTCCTGCGGTGGCCGGGATGTCGAAGCAGATTGTGCCCTACAGCGGCGGGTTCCGGCTGCGCGCCGGTGCCGGATCGACCGAGCAGGCCAAAGCGGCGTGCGCTGCGGTCACTGCAGGCGGCGAGAATTGCTTCGTGGTGCGATGATGCAGGCGGCGATTTACGGGCTCGAAGGTGTTGAACTCACCGACGATGAGCTTGCCTTCTTCCGCGATTCCAAACCAGCCGGCTACATCCTTTTCCGGCGCAATATCGAAACCCGCGAGCAGTTGAGGCGACTGACCGATTCATTGCGCAAACTTGAGGGCCACGATGGCGTGCCGATCCTGATCGACCAGGAAGGCGGGCGGGTGGCGCGGATGCGGCCGCCCGAATGGCACGCTTTCCCCAGCGGCGAGAAGTTCGACCGATTGTACCAATTGGCGCCGTCGTCGGCGATCGAGGCGGCGCGGGTCAATGCGCGCGCGCTGGGGCTGATGCTCAACGAGGTCGGGGTTAATGTCGACTGCCTGCCAATGCTCGACGTCCGCCAGCCGGGCGCGACCGACATCGTTGGCGACCGCGCGCTGGGATCGGAGCCGATGCAGGTCGCGGCGCTCGGGCGTGCCATTCTCGACGGGCTGGCCTCGGCCGGGGTGCTCGGGGTGATCAAACATATCCCGGGGCATGGCCGCGCCTTGTTCGACAGCCATCTGACGCTGCCGGTGGTCGATGCGGGCGAGGATGAACTGAGCGTCGACCTCGAGCCGTTCGAGCGATTGCGTGATGCGGCAATGGGGATGACCAGCCATTTGCTCTACACCCAGTGGGACAAGGAGCATCCGGCAAGCCAGTCGCCGACCATCATCCACGACATCATCCGCGGGCGGATCGGGTTTGACGGCTTTTTGATGAGCGACGATATCGGGATGGAGGCGCTCGCCGGGGATCATGGCCAGCGCGCCGCGGCGTGCGTCGCCGCGGGGTGTGATGTGGCGCTTCATTGCGACGGCAAGATGGACAATATGATGGCGGTGGCGAAGGCGGTGCCGGCGCTGTCTGACGAGGGCGAAGCGCGGCTCACGCGGGCGATGGCGATGCGGTTTACGCCCGAGGACGGGCTCGATTATGCCGAGGCAGTGGCAAAGAGGGATGCGTTGCTGGCGTTGGTGTGACAGACTGCACCGATGGACGAGTTCGAGCTTGCCCCGCGTGACGACGACACGCT
>JBKJUB010000029.1:0-7542 GCA_046590765.1 Sphingomicrobium sp.
ATGGTCATCATTTGGTCCTTGGTATTGATTTGTTACCGGGACACTTTAAATAACCGTCTATGGACCAGCTTCAAGAACGCAAAAATTTGTCACCAAGGCACAATGTTGTGCCTGCCCCTGCGGCGGTCGGGAACGGGCCTTGCCTGCAATCGGCCGGGTGCAAGAATGTCGCCCCGGTGCTCAACCGCGTCGGCGACAAATGGAGCATGCTGATCGTCATGATCCTGGCCAACGGATCGCGGCGGTTCTCAGAGCTGAAGCGCGAGATCGACGGCATTTCGCAGCGCATGCTCACCCTCAGCCTGCGCGGGCTCGAGCGTGACGGGCTGGTTACCCGCACCGTCACCCCGACCATCCCACCGCGAGTCGATTACGAGCTGACCGAGCTCGGCATCTCGCTTCGCCAGCCGGTCAAGGCGCTCGGCGACTGGGCGATCGAGCATATCGGCTGCATTCGCGCGGCCCAGCAGAAATTCGACCAAGCGGCGGAGGGCTAAGCAGGGTGGCACATGGCGACCATCATGCGTCGTCCCAGCCGAACACATCCTCCAGTCCAACGCCAAACTTGCGGGCGATGCGGAAGGCGCTTTCGAGACTCGGCGAATAGCGCCCTTGCTCGATCGCGATGATCGTCTGGCGGGTGACGCCGATCGCCTCACCCAGCGCGGCCTGGCTCATCGCACTGGCCTCGCGCAATTCGCGCACCCGATTGGTGATCGGTGGTGGGCGCCCCATGGCTCAAACGCTCCGGCGAGTGAGCAGGATTTGCAGCGCATATTCGGCGATCTGCGACACGATCAGGCTGCCCATCACCAGGTGGAACAGCATGTTGCCGTCGCCGCGTACCAGGAAGTGACCGAGCGCGCTGACCGCGCCTGCCGCCAGCACGAAACCAGACCAGTGGCCGGCGCGCTGCGTCACCAGCGCCTCGCGTTCATCGGCCGGCGCGACTGCTTCCTTTGGTGACATTACGGCCAGCAGCAGCTGGACGATGATCGAGGCAATCACGACCAGCATCACGAAACCGATCGCCACTGCCGCGGGCGCGGTCGTTCCCAGCGCCTGCGACGCATTGCGCACCATCATGACGTATACGGCACCGGTGATCGTCATCAGCGCCGCCATCACCCAAGCCGATTTTTCCCGAAAAGACATACTATTCTCCCCTAATGTCAAAAATTTCTGACACTCGGTTACGGAAAGAAAAAAACTATGTCAAATATTTTTTACTTTTGCCCTTGTCGCGCTGCTTAAGGTTCCAGGCCAACGCTACCACCGCACCAAGGGCGGGACGATCAGGCGGCCGAGGATCGCCCCCAGGACCAGCGGCATCATGTGCCACAATCCGACATGGTAGAAACTGTCGAACGGGCAATGGAACGCGAAGGCGAAAATGCCCACCGCGCCCGACGACAGGCCGACCAGCAAGCCAGCGCGTTCGGGCGACGTCGGCGCGCCGCGGCGAAGCCACCCCACCAGCACGGCGGCGTTGAGCAGGCCGAGCGCGAGTCCCATCGCGACGCACTTCAACTCATGGCTGGTGATCAGTGCCGATGGCATGCGCTCGGTTCGCGAGACCAGCATGATCAGCGCGGCGACCGGCAGTAAGGCGGCTGCAGTCATTACCGACTTCCAGCTTTGGCTGGACTGACCGACCCGCGGCATGCCCATCCGGATCGCGGCAAGGGCGGTGCCCATAGCAACAATCGCGAACAAGCCGTTGGCAAACAGGAAGAGTGGCTGGAACCGCCCCACCGCGACATCGGGACGAAGGCCAAGCAGCCCGATGGTCGACAGGATGACGGCCACCGCCCCTATTCCGGCCAGGACAATGCCGTTCCGCACCCGCATGGCGCGTACTGGCCGTAGGTCGTCGACCAATGCAGCGATTTGGAAGTTGGGGTTACTCGACATGGCTCATTCCGCTTCTTCGATCAGGATCGCCAGCTTCTTCAGCCCGCGATGGATGTTGGTTTTGACCAGAGGTTCGCTCTGGCCGCACGCATGCGACGCCTCGGCAATCGACAGGCCGTGAATTTTGACCAGCTCGATTGCCCGGGCCTGGCCGGCGGGCAGATGAGCAAACAACCGCTCGAGGCTGAGCCGCGCGGCAAGCTGCTCATGATCGCCATGATCGGGCAAATCGCGGTCGAGTTCGACCAGTTCGGTTCGATAATAAACGCGCAAATGATCGACCCAGCGATAGCGCGCGATCGCCGCCAGCCACGGCAGGAACGGTCGCGCCGGGTCATAACTCGTGAGCTTGCGATGCAGCGCGAGCAACGTCTCCTGAACCAGATCGTCAAGGCTGGACGGCGCCACACGGCGGCTGAAATAGCGTTTCAGCCAGGTTGAACAATTGGTCAGCAGGACCAGATAGGCCTGCCGGTCGCCGGCCTGGGCAAGCACCATCAGGCGCGCCATCGCGACCTCATCGGCTTTCATTGGCGCCGGCGCTGGGTCAACAATTGATCCACCGAAAATAATCCGCCTCCGCGTGCAATCAGTATCAGCGCCATGGCCACCCATAAAGAATGAACTGGCCACCACGCCTCAGGGTAGACGAAAAACTGGATGACCAATGTCATTCCCAGCAGCGCCACCGCCGACAGCCGCGTTGCCAAGCCGACCAGCAGCAGGATCGGGAACAAATGTTCCGCCGCGGTCGCCGCCACCGCCGCGAGCTCGGGCGGGAGCGGCACGCCGGTATATTCCTCACGGAATAGGGCCGCAGTGGTATCGCTCAGCGTGATCCAGCTGCCCTCTTCGATCTTGGTCCGCCCCGATCGCCAGAAAATTCCGGCGAAAGCCACGCGCAGCACCAGCACGGCAATGCTTTCGCTCAACTTGCTCTCGAGCGTGCCGACGACGCGGTCATAGGCGGAGAGGATTCTGGTCACGCGATCAGGCCTTGGCGCTCAGCGACCCATTGCCCTTGGGAGTCTTGATCGTCAGGCAGGTACCGGCCTTGACCAGTTTCCACGCATTGCCCTGATAGTCCCTGGTCGAGGTTCCGGCGCAGCTCGTGCCTGCACCGGCGGCGCAATCATTCTTGCCCGCCTTGGCCACGCCGAAGCATTTCTCGGTCGCGGGCTTCTTGGCCTCGGCTGAGGCGGCGGTCGCCAGGCCGGCGGTAACCGATGCGGCGATCAGGCCGGCCAGCAAGTGACGATGGGACAATTCGGGCATCTTCAATCTCCTTGAAAGGTCGGCCCGTGGATTGCTCAGGCCATCGATCCTTTCCATTCGCCGATGCGCGCAAGATCGTTACAGGAGGCCCGAAAAAAAGCAGTGGCCGGTCATCAATTGTAACCATTGGCAACCATCCAGCGAATGCCGGGTGCCAATTTGGCGCAACGCATTTTCGGAGATCAACTGATGACCAACCTTCGCACCGGAGCTCGGCTCACTACTGCTGCGGCACTGTTCGCAATGGCTTCGATCGCCACGGCTGCGCCGGCCCCGAGCGGCAGCCAGGGTGCTGCCGTCGGCGCCGCCGACACGGTTCATTGTTACGGCGTCAATAGCTGCAAGGGCACTGCCGACTGCAAGACGACGGCGCATGAATGCAAAGGCAATAACGAGTGCAAGGGCCACGGCTTCAAGGCGCTCAAGGCAAGCCAATGCCTCAGCAAGGGCGGCACGATCGGCGACTTGCGCGGTTAAGGCTTGGCGGCCCGGCTGCGCGCCCCCTGCAGCCGGGCCGTCGTTCCTTTCGACGCCCTGAGTGCGAAGGACCGATATGACCGAGATCGCCCCCTTTGCCGGCTTTGGCCTTGGCCTTCGTCGGCCGCATTATGCCGATTATCTGGCGCGCGACGTGCCGGTCGATTTCGTCGAGATCATTTCGGAGAATTTCATGGTCGATGGCGGCCGGCCGCTGGCCACGCTCGATGCGATCCGCGACCGCCACCCGGTAGCGATGCACGGCGTTTCGATGTCGATCGGCTCGACCGTAGGGCTCGATCATGGCTATCTCAAGCGGCTCAAGACCCTCGCCGATCGGGTTCGACCGTTATGGGTGTCGGACCATCTGTGCTGGACCGGGATCGGCGATCACAATACGCATGACCTGTTGCCGCTGCCCTACAGCGAGGAAGCGCTTGATACGGTGTGCGCCAATATCGCGGCGGCGCAAGACGCGCTCGAGCGGCCAATGCTGTTCGAAAATCCGTCGAGCTACGTCCAGTTCGCGGATTCGGGCATGACCGAATGGGAATTCCTGGCCACGATGTGCCAGCGCACCGGCTGCTACCTGTTGCTCGACGTCAACAATATCTTCGTCAGCAGCCGCAACCACGGCTTTGATGCCGCAACCTATCTCGACGCAATCCCCGCCGACCGGGTTCGCCAGATCCATCTCGCCGGGCACAGCCAAGGCGAGGCAATGCTGATCGATACCCATGACAGCCCGGTGGCGGACGATGTCTGGTCGCTCTACGATATCGCCAGCCGCCGCTTCGGGCCGGTCGCGACGATGATCGAGCGCGATGACGATATCCCGCCGCTCGACGACTTGCTCGATGAGCTGGACATTGCCCGCCGCCGCGCGCCGTCTGCCGAACGCCGTGCCGCATGAATAGTCTTTCGGCCATCCAGCACCGGTTCCAGGCGACGGTCACGGGCGTCGAGGATGCCGGCGTGCTCGATTGGCCGGCCGACATGCGGGCCGGCCTGGCCGTCTATCGCACGGCCTATCGGTCGCGCTTGCTCGATTGCCTGCGCGGCGCCTTCGACAAAAGTCGGCAATGGATTGGCGATGACAGCTTCGACGCCGCAGCGGCACATCATCTGATCCTCCATCCCCCTGCCAGCTGGACGCTCGACGATCTCGGGCTGGGTTTCAGCGATACGCTGGTCACGCTGTTTCCGGACGATCCGGAGATTGCGGAACTGGCCTGGCTGGAATGGGAAATGCAGCAGATTTTCACCAGCCCCGACGTGCCGGTGCTGGCCGCTGCCGACTTTGCCAACCGGGCATCGGATTACAGCGAGGAAGATTGGCTCGACCTCCGGCTGGCATTCATCCCGGGGATGGCGACCCGCGTCGTCAAGACCGACTGCGCCGCGCTGTGGAGCGCGATCGACGCTGCTACCGACATGCCGCCGCTCGACCTTCCGGGCGCCGATGCAATGCTGCTCGTCTGGCGCCAGGATCTGCGCTCTCGATTCCGCTTGCTCGATCCAGCCGAAGCCGTCGGCCTGCGATTGATGCAAGACGGTGCTTCGTTCGAGCAATTGTGCGCCGCACTGGTCAATGCTTGCGGCGACGACGCCGGAGTCGCCGCTGCTGGCACGATGCTCGGCCGTTGGATGACCGACGCGTTGGTTAAACACGCGGGCCCGTCGCTTCGTCCCGTCTGCGGCTGATCAGCTCCCCGCCCATTCCCTCGTCTTCTCGGCAATCGTCAGATCGCGCAGCAAGGCATCGACGCTGTCGGTCAGCTCGGGCAGGAAGCTGATCTGGTGGCGCGCGCCGCGATAGCTTTCGACCATCAGCAAAGCGTCGACCAGGATCGGGATGACCACGCCCTCGGGATCGTCGAGCTCGGCCAGCCCGCGCAATTTCGCCAAAATCTTCGCCCGCGCCCGCTCGGGGTCGGACAAAGCCGCCGTCCGGCCAATCATCCACGCCATCACATTCTCCGCAAAACGCCACAGGATAAGCCACCCGGTCCGCGAGGGAAGTTCGGGCGGGCGCGCGCAACCGTCGGCTCGGCGTTACCGGCGATGAACAGGCGGGTTTGAACCGGCGACGACGGGCCGCTAGGGCGGTTGGCATGACCACCGACATCGACGCGCTCAGGATCCTCGACGACAAGCTCCGCTTCCTGTCGAGCTGGACGATCCATCACGCCAACCACGTCCGCGAGAGCTCGGACGGGCTAAAGGTCGGCGGCCACCAGGCGAGTTGCGCGTCGATGACCGCGATCATGGCCGCGCTCTATTTCCACGCGCTCGGCCCCAACGACCGGGTGGCGGTCAAGCCACATGCCGGGCCGGTGCTCCACGCAATCCACTATCTGCTCGGGTCGCAGTCGCTCGAGCAACTGCAGAACTTCCGCGGTTTCGGCGGGATGCAGAGCTACCCGAGCCGTACCAAGGACCGGATCCCGGTCGATTTTTCTACCGGCTCGGTCGGGCTGGGCGTCGCGATCACCGCTTTTGCCAGCCTGGTGCAGGATTATCTAACCGCGCACGGCAAAATGGCCGAGGAAGATCGCGGGCGGTTCATCGCGCTGATCGGCGACGCCGAATTGGATGAGGGCAATATCTACGAATGCCTGATCGAGGCATACAAGCATGACATCCGCAATTGCTGGTGGATCGTCGACTATAACCGCCAGAGTCTCGACGCGACGTCCACAGATCGCATGTTCGAGCGGTTCGACGAGATTTTCGCCAGCTGCGGCTGGCGGACGGTTGAATTGCGCTACGGCAAGCGGCTGAGCGCCGCGCTCGACAAGGTGCCAGCGGCGCGCGACTGGCTCGACGCATTGCCCAACGCCGATAGCGCGGTGTTGCTCTACCAGGGCGGCGCGGCATGGCGGGCGCGGATCGACGCGGATCTTGGCCAGAAGGGTGCGCCCTTCCTCAAGGGGCTCGACGACGACGTGCTCGGCGCACTGATGAGCAACCTCGGCGGACATTGCATGGAGACTCTTACCGAGGCCTTCGACGCAGCGATGGACGATGTGCCGACCCTGTTCGTGGCGTGGACGGTCAAGGGCTTCGGCCTGCCGTTCGCGGGGCATAAGGACAATCATTCGGGGCTGATGAATCCCACACAGGCGCATGCGATGCGCGATTCGATGGGCATCGCGGAAGGTGACGAATGGGTGCCGCTGGCCGGGATCGGCGGCAATGCCCGCGCTGGGGTCGAGGCGCTGGTCGACGCGACCCGCATTCGACGCGACAAAAGGACGCGAGACTTCGGGCGGATCGCCATCCCCTCGATCCCCGCCCCGACCGGCGACGAGCAGACCACGCAAGCGGCGTTCGGGCGAATCCTGCTCGACCTCAGCCGGGCTGGCGGCGAGCTTGCCGACCGCATCGTAACGACCTCGCCCGACGTCACGGTTTCGACCAACCTCGGCGCGTGGGTCAACCAGCGCGGACTGTTCAAACGGCGCGACATGGCCGACGTTTTCGCACACGCAAAAATTCCATCGGCACAAAAGTGGTCGGCTACAAATCAAGGCCAGCATATCGAGCTTGGGATCGCGGAATCCAATCTTTTCCTCATGTTAGCGGCGCTCGGCCTGTCAGGTGACCTGTTCGGCCAGCGGCTCGTCCCTATCGGCACGCTCTACGATCCGTTCATCGCGCGCGGGCTCGATAGCCTCAATTACGCTTGCTACCAGGACGCGCGCTTCCTCCTTGTCGCTACTCCCAGTGGGATCACGCTCGGGCCCGAAGGCGGCGCGCACCAGTCGATCAACCCGCCGTTGATCGCGCTTGGCCAGCCCGGCCTGCGCCATTACGAACCCGCCTTCGCCGACGAGCTAGCGGCGATGATGGAAGAAGCCTTCCGCTTGATCG
>JBKJUB010000058.1:0-4732 GCA_046590765.1 Sphingomicrobium sp.
AGGGGAGGGAGGCGCCCATAGGCTAGGCTTCGACCTCGAGTTCGCGGCTCAGGGTGGCGTGGAAACGGTCGGCGAAGCGCCCGAGCCGCGCTTCCAATCGGTCGAGCCCGTGGGTCAAGCGGTTGTAGGCGATAACTGCCGGAATGGCGGCGAACAGCCCGATCGCGGTGGCGAACAGGGCTTCGGCAATCCCCGGAGCGACGACTGCAAGCGACGTATTGTTGGCCCCGGCGATGGCGGTGAAGCTGCGCATGATCCCCCATACGGTGCCGAACAATCCAACGAACGGCGCGACCGATCCGACGGTGGCGAGGATGTTGAGCCGGTCGCCAAGCTGGTCGAGCTCGGTCGCCATCGCCGCATTCATCCGGGTGGCGAGGCGTTCGCGGGTGCCCGAGCGATCGACGTTGCGGCTGGCGGTCGAGCGGCGCCATTCGTCGAGCCCGGCATTGAGGATCGCCGCGCTGGGCAGCTTTTCGGTGCCGCGTTTGGTGTGGAAGCTGTCAATATCGTCGGTCGCCCAAAAGTCGCTCTCGAACGCGGCCGTGGCGCGGTTGATCCGGCGCAGGCGGAGCGAATGGGTGAAGATGATCGCCCACGTCCAGATGCTGGCGAGCAGCAGGCCAAGCATGACGAACTTCACCACCACATCGGCATGGAGGAACAGGGCCAGTGGCGACATCATGTCGGTCGAGGCGGTGAAATCAGGCATTCAGGTGCTTGTCCTCGCGGATCTGATTGAAACGGTCGACCCACGCCCTGGGCTGGCGTTTGGGGCGGTCGTCGGGACTGAGGAAAGCGGCGGTGACGCGGGCATCAGTCAACATGTCCGTCCTTCGCATGACTCGCTGGTGAATGACCACCGACGCGGCGCGGACCAAATCGAGGGTCGAGACGATGACGAGGTCGTCGCCAAGGCGGGCGGGCTGGAGGTAGCGGATGTTGACTTCAGCCACCGCATAGACGCCTTCGCCAGCCTCCATTGCAGCGCGCTGGTCGATCCCTGCAGCGCGCAACATGTCCGAGCGCGCGCGCTCCATATACTTGAGATAATTGGCGTAATAGACGATCCCGGCGGTGTCGGTATCCTCGAAATAGACCGTCAGCGCGAAGCGGTGCTGAGGCCCGACGAAGCCGCCGCGATAGGGTGTGTCAAAGTCCATCGCTTCAGCCTTAGCCAGCCCGGATTCGCGGGGCAAATGATCAGCGACGGGGCGTTCCTTGTTTTGGGCTGGGCCCCGGCCTGCGCCGGGGTGCGTTAACGCGCAATTTCCCCGACCCGTCGCACCAGGTTGCCCTGGACGAGCGCCATGTCGGCGAGGTGCATTCCCCAGCCGGGGATGAACATCCCGAACACCGACACTTCGCCGCCGATCCGGTCGGTGCGTTTGTCGGCGGGATCGGCGTTGGTGTGGACCGAGAAATAGCCGCGCGGGCCAGCGTTGATGCAGCGGCCCGAAGCGAGCCCGGGGGTGTGGACCCACGGCGCTGGGGACGGACCTTCGCTCGACCAGGCGATCGGGCCGCCCGCGACAGCGTAACCGGGGCGTGTTTCCCAAACTGAATCGAGCTTGCGGAAGTCGCGCGCGCCGGGGGCGACGGGGTTGACGCAGGCGACGGTCATGCCGGGCTGACCGGCGATGCCGAACAAGGCGCCGAGCGGGGGCGGATTTTTCTCGCGATAGCTGGTCCAGGTGATGACGCAGTTGGTTTGCGCAGCGCTGGTGCAGATGGGGATTTTCTTGAGGCTTCCGCCGACCGTCTTGCCCTGCGGGACGAGCAGGTTGAAGCCGGGGACAATGGCGAGCCTCATTTGTTTGGCGAGCGCGGGTTTCTTTTCGATCTCGTTGGCGATCAGCTGGATCAGGTGGAGGCTGCCCTGGCTGTGGCCGATCAGGACGAACGGTCGGTTGGCGTTGCGGCTGGCGGTGAACTGGCGGAAGGCGGCGGCGACATCGCCGTAGGACAAGGTCGCGGCGGCGCTGATGTCCTGACCGGCTGAGAAAGCGACGATCGCGCCGACCGTCATCTGGCGATATTTGGGGGCGAAGGTGCGGCATACCGACCCGAACCGGGCGAGTTGCGCGGCGGCGACGGCGTTTTCCTCATTCATCATGAGGTCGCTCGACAGGCCGCTGTCGCGCGAGATGGTGGGGTAGACGTAGAAGCAGTCAATCGGCGGGGCTTTGGCAGGGGTAGCGACGGTCGTTGCGCCATAGCCTGAGGGATTGACGTCGACGGTCGATTGCGGGGCGGAGCAGACGTCGGACCGACCGGGGAGGCAGAGCCAGTTGCTGTCCTTCGAATAATCGACCGGGGCTTTGGTCTGGGCGGCGAGGGGGGTGGCAGCGAGCAGGCCGAGGGCCGCAATCAAACGCATCACTTGGCGGAATCTCCAGCGTCGAACAGGCCGGTTTGCGCACCGGCGGGGGGATTAAGGCCGAGATGAGTCCAGCCGCGCCCGTTGAGGCAGCGACCGCGTGCGGTGCGCGCGATGAGGCCAAGCTGAATGAGATAGGGTTCGACCACGTCTTCGAGCGTGTCGCGCGGTTCGCTGAGGCCCGCGGCGAGGGTTTCGATCCCGACCGGGCCGCCGCCGTAGAGATCGGCGATCATGGTCAGGTATCGGCGGTCCATCGAATCGAGCCCGAGCTGGTCGATCTCGAGCCGGTGGAGCGCGCGGTCGGCCGAGACGGCATCGATGCTGTCATGGCCTGCGGCATGGGCGAAATCGCGCACCCGGCGGAGCAATCGGCCGGAAATGCGCGGTGTCCCACGCGAGCGCTTGGCGATTTCCTTGGCGCCATCCTCGGTCACCGGGGCATTGAGCAGCCGCGCGGCGCGGCGGACGACTTGCTCGAGTTCCTCGACCGAATAGAAACTGAGGCGGATCGGGATCCCGAAGCGATCGCGCAGCGGCGTGGTGAGCAGGCCCTGGCGGGTGGTTGCGCCGACGAGGGTGAATTTGGGCAAGTCGATGCGAACTGAGCGCGCGGAGGGGCCTTCGCCGATCATCAGGTCGAGCGCGCGATCCTCCATCGCCGGGTAGAGGATTTCCTCGACTGCGGGAGCGAGGCGGTGGATCTCGTCGATGAACAAAACATCGCCATCCTCGAGATTGGTGAGCAAGGCGGCGAGATCGCCCGATTTGGCGATGACCGGCCCCGAGGTGGCGCGGAAGCCGACCCCCATTTCACGCGCGAGGATCGCGGCGAGCGTGGTCTTGCCGAGCCCGGGTGGGCCGAAGAACAGGACATGGTCGAGCGCTTCACCGCGTGCCTTGGCGGCGTTAACGAAGATGCGCAGGTTCTCGCGCGCCCCCTGCTGGCCGATAAACTCGTCGAGCGACTTGGGACGCAGTGCCGAATCGGCATCCTCGGCGGTGCGCTCGGGCGTGGTAAGTCGGGCGGGGTCAGTGCTCATGTCATGACGGGTCATGCCGGTTGAGCGGCGCGGAGGACAGCATTTTATGTGGGGTCGATGTCCTTGGCGAACAGCAGGCCGCCGAGCCACGCGCCGAGCGCAGCGCCAATCGATTGGGCGATGATGAAGGCGGGGACATCGACCGGTGCGATGCCGGCGAAGCTGTCGGACAGGCTCCGGGCGATGGTGATCGCCGGGTTGGCGAAGCTGGTCGAGGCGGTGAACCAGTAGGCCGCGACAATGTATAGCGCGACGGCCGCGGCGGCCTCGGCGGGCTTGCGGCCGGCGACGCCCATCACGGTGAGCAGCAGGCCGAAGGTGGCGATCACTTCCGCAAGCCACTGGCCGGGGCCAGTGCGGGCGTGGGCCGAGGTCTGGAACAAGGGCAGGTCGAACATCGCATGGACCCCGAGGACCGCGAGCAGGCCGCCGGCGAGCTGGGCGATTATGTAAGTGGCAGCGGTGCCTGGCGTGATCTGGCGGCGGACGGCGAGGGGGAGGGTGACGGCCGGGTTGAAATGCGCGCCCGAGATCGGGGCGAGCAGCACGATCATCACGAACAGAATCGCCCCGGTGGCGATGGTGTTGGCGAGCAAGGCGACGCCGTCATTCCCGCCCGACAGGGTCGCGGCCATGATCCCCGAGCCGATGACGCCAGCGAACAGGAAGAAGGAACCGATGGCCTCGGCGGCGAGGGGATGGGGGAGGGCCACTTCGCCGCCTTGCGCAACGCCAGCCTGACTAACGCATCAAGCGTAGCGCCGTCGCCTAGATCAGCCACAGCGGCGGCGACTGCAGCGCTGGCCTCGGCCGGTTTGAAGCCGAGGTTGGCGAGCGCGGAGAGTGCGTCCTGCGCGGCGCCTCCCTTGGCGAGCGGGGTTCCGGCGGTGGCGGCGAGTGCGGGGTTGCCGAGTTTGCCGGCGAGCTCGTTGACTATCCGCATCGCGAGCTTGGGGCCGACGCCATTGGCGCGCGCGACCATCGCCTTGTCGCCGCGCGAGACGGCAGCGGCGAGTTCGGCCGGGTCAAGCACCGACAGGATGGCGAGCGCGACGCGGCCGCCGACGCCTTGCACGCTGGTGAGGTGGCGGAAGCTCTCGCGCTCGCCGGCGGTGCCGAATGCGAACAGGGTCATGCTATCCTCGCGCACCTGCATTTCGGTGAGCAGCATGACGGTGCCGCCGATCGGGCCGATCGCGTCGAGCGTGCGGGCGGAGGCGAGGACCTGATAGCCGACCCCGGCGACGTCGATGACGGCGTGGTCGGCGGTGGTTTCGGCGAGGATTCCGGTGAGGCGGGCGATCATGGG
>JBKJUB010000162.1:0-6781 GCA_046590765.1 Sphingomicrobium sp.
CGCGCCACCCGACTCTTGATCGTCCCCACCGCACAGCCGCAAATGTCGGCCGCTTCCTCATAGGCAAAGCCGCCCGCACCGACCAGGATCAGCGCCTCGCGCTGGGGTTGCGGCAGATGGAGCAAAGCGCGCTGCATGTCGCCAAGCTCGATATGCTTGTCCTGGCTGGCCGGCGCGGCGAGGATCTTGGCGGCGGTGACATCGTCCCACTCGCCCTTGAACCGCGCGCGGCGCATCTGGCTGAGAAACAGATTGCGCAGAATGATAAAGGTCCACGCCCGCATGTTGGTCCCGGCCTGAAACCGCTTGCGCGCCGCCCATGCCTTGAGCAGCGTTTCCTGCACCAGATCATCGGCCAGATCGCGGCTGCCCGACAGCGACCGGCCGAAGGCGCGCAAATGCGGGATCACCGCTGCCAGCTCGATCTTGAATTCGGGATCGTCGAGCGGCACCGGCTCGGGGCGCGGCGCTTCAATCTCGTCCTGATCGTCGTCGTCTAATTCTTCGGACAATTTCCCACCCGCATATTCGACCGGCGCCCGACAATCGTCGAGCCTCGGCTGGATCGTTCAGCGCTCAAGATAGGGTCTTAGCGGTAAACCACCAAGATCACCGCGAAAATCACCACCACTAGCGCCAGGCCAATATACAATGGGTAGCGATTAACGTCAGTTGACGATCCGGCGCGCGCCTCGGTGGTGGTCACATGTTCTACTGGATCGGCCATATGCCTTCATCCTTGAATGAGCTTTGTTACGGATCGCCAACGCTGCCGCTGCAAATCGGTTGCGGCATGCCTTGCGTCAGTCGGCAGGAACCGTCGCCGCGTCGAAGAACAATGCCTGGCTGATCGCCGCCTTGACCGTCGAGCGCTGGAACGGCTTGGTGATCAGGAAGGTCGGCTCGGGCCGGGTCCCGGTCAGCAACCGTTCGGGGAAAGCGGTGATGAAGATCACTGGCACGCTGAATTCGGCCAGGATGTCTTTGACCGCGTCAATCCCGCTCGAATCGTCGGCCAGCTGAATATCTGCCAGCACCAGGCTTGGGGGCGACTGGCGCGCCTGCGCCACCGCTTCGGACCGGGTTACCGCAACGCCGGTGACATTATGGCCAAGATCGCGGACGATCATTTCGATATCCATTGCGATGATCGGCTCATCCTCGATGATCAGCACCTCGGCATGCGTCTGGCGTTCGATCTCGGCCTGCGCCTCGGCCACCAGGCTGTCGACATCTTCGGGCGAACTATCGATCAAATAAGCGGTGTCTTCGGTCGAAAAGCCTTCGAGGCTGGTCAGCAGCAGTGCCTGCCGCGACAGCGGGGTGATCCGCGATAATCGCGCCTGGGCGATGCCTTCTGCGCCGCCGAAGCCGGTGTCGCCATCATTGTCGTCGCCGGTTTCGATGTTGGCAGTCGACCAGATGGCGTGGAACGTTCGGTACAGGCCGAGCCGCGGTTCGACATCGCGCGGGAAGTCGCCGGGCGAGGCGACAATCGCTTCCAATGCCGCACGAACGAAAGCATCGCCGTGGGTCTGGCTACCGGTCAATGCCCGCGCATAACGACGCAGGAATGGAAGGTGCGGGGCAAGTTCCTGGCCAAGCGACATAGATATTGAGCTCCCTCAAAACGTGGCGCCCTATTGGGCTGTGCCGAAATGCGTTGCAACCCCGGAAGGGTTCCGCGTGTCATATAAGTGACAGCGTCCCTCCTTCTGGTTTGAGGGTGGAACAAAGCGCGGCGGCTTTGGTTTCCATTCCTTAGCGAAGGGGCCGCTACGCAATTGACGCCGTGCATCTCAAGGATATAGGTGCGCGCATTAATCGATCGATCCCAGGTTCGCGTTTAACGCTGAGTTGATGAGGTGGTCTTGTGTGCGTAATGGCCGCTAAGGGGGGACGAGAGGTTGAGTGACGCGACTGGTAAGAATCCCCGACGCTCAAATGGTGGTCGAGTCTCCAAAGCGTCGGCGAAAGCGGGCGGTGTTCGCCGCGGCGCTGGTCCCAAATCATCGACCGATCTCGGCAAGGCGCTGCGCACCGTCTACGATTCGACCCTCGGCGAACGCGTTCCCGACGATTTTCTCGACCTGCTCGGCAAGCTCAGTTAGAGCGCCCGCCGCGCTTGAGGCGGCGTGAGGCGTGGAGCGCCAGGCCTCATTCTACGATCGTTGGTCGACCGGCACCAAGCTACTGGTGCTGCTGACGCTGGCGCTGTTCCCGCTTGGGCTGGCGCTGGCGTGGACGGCGCGCTCGGCGCTACTCGATTCGCGTACGGCGATGCTCGACGACACTTATCAGGATGGCCAGGTCGCCGCGCGGGCGGTTGAAAACCTGATTGTGCGTAACGCGCTTGCGCTGCGGATTGCCGCCAATGGCGCCTTGCGCAGCGATCCGACCAAACCGTGCGAGGCGGTTGCCCGCTCGCTGGCGCTGACACCAGCAGTCGCAAGCCGATTTTCGGTGCGTGACGCGCAAGGCAATTTGACCTGCATCCAGGGCGCTTATTCACCAAGCAATAATCGCGATTTTGTGGCGCCCGGAGCATTCAGTCTGTGGGTTGATTCCGACGCAAAATCGATCCGCTACCGGGTCGGGGTCAATGGCGGCATGGCCACCGGCGAGTTGACCCAGGACGAAGTTGCGCTGGCGGTTCGATCCGCAATCCCGACGATCGATTCAATCGCCGTGCGCGATCGGCAGTCGACCCTCGATGTGATCGCCCACCGCGGCTCGGGAACCACGCGCTTGCTCCAATATGGCATTGGTCGCGGCCAGCTCACCGCAATGGTCCGCACGCCACTCGCCAATCCCTCATTGGTTGATCGACTGGCCGTGTTCCTGCCGCTGTTGATGTGGGTCGTTGCCGCGTTGCTCAGCTGGTATCTCGCGCGCCGGTTATTGCTCGTTCCGCTGGCCAGGCTCGAGCGCGCGGTGACCGAATATCAGCCCGGCGACGAGCGCATGGTGCTACCCGAGCGGCTCGGCGCGGCCGACGAAATCCGTTCGCTCGGTGCCGCCTTCGAGCGCGCGGTCGACCGCATTGAGCACAGCGAGCAGCAAATGGCCGAAGCGCTCCACGGCCAGCGGCGATTGGTGCGTGAAGTCCATCATCGGGTGAAGAACAACCTCCAGGTGGTCGCGTCGTTGCTCAACATTCACGGGCGCAGCGCCAATACCCCCGAATCGCGCGCCGCTTATGCCGCAATCTCACGCCGCGTCGATGCCTTGTCGGTAGTTCACCGCAACCATTTCGCCGAAGTCGAGGAAAGCCGCGGGATCGCGCTTCGGCCGTTGCTGACCGAGCTTGGCGCGACGCTCAGGGCGTCGGCGCCCGAGGGTTTGGCTGGGGGGGCGATCCACCTCAGTGCCGACGCGCTCAACACTACGCAGGACGCCGCTGTCGCAGTTGCATTCTTCGTCACCGAATTGGTCGAATTTGCTTTTCTCCAGGGCGCTGCCGAGCCGATCGAGATTGAACTCAAGCGGATCAGCGAGCTTGCCGCGAGCCTCACTGTGTCAAGCGATGCATTGGTCGATAACGACCCCGAGCCATCGATCGAGCGCAAACAATTCGAGCGCGTCGTCGGCGGCCTTGCCCGGCAATTGCGCTCGCCGCTCGAGCAGAAACTCGGGCGGATGAGCGTCAATCTCCCGGTGTTCCCCGACTAAACCTTAGGACTCGCGGGATTTCAACGTTTTTTCGAAAAAAAGATTATTGGGCGTGGAACCCGCAATGGGGGTCGGCGTTATATTATTCGGATAGCGACCTTTTGCCCCCCCGCTCTCGCTGTCCACTCAAATGGGCCCGATGTCGTCAACCCTCCCCCCCCCGGTGACGATTTCGGGCCCAAATTGCGTCCGGGGCACTTAACTCTTTTCATTCTCGACCGTCGCCGGCGGTGCCTTGCGTGCTGCCCGCCAGTGGGTCAGCCGGATCGCCAGGATCGCAAATTCATACAATGAGTAGAGCGGCACCAGCAGCAACAGCATCGACACCACGTCGGGCGGGGTCAGCACCGCCGCCACCGCTGCGCAAGCGACCAATGCATAGCGCCGCGACCTGGACAATTGTTCGCGAGTCACGATGCCGGCACGCTCAAGGATCATCAGCAGCACCGGACTGAGGAAGGCGACCCCGAACCCGAACAGGAAGCGGGTCACGAAATTGAGGTAATTGCCGATCGCCGGAAGCGCTTCTTGTTGCACCCCGCCGACGTCGCCCTGAAAGCCGAGCAGGAACTTGAGCGCCCACGGCATCGCCACATAATAAGCAAAGCTGGCCCCGGCCGCGAAAAAGATAGGGGTCGCCAGCAAGAATGGCAGGAACGCCTTTTTTTCCTTGGCGTAGAGCCCCGGCGCGACGAACCGCCAGATTTGCGTCGCGAGAACCGGGAAGCTGATCATCAGCGCGGCGAAGAACGCGACCTTCACCTCGACAAAAAAGGCCTCGAAGATGTCGGTGTAAATCAGCTTGCCCTGCCCTGCTGCAAGCAACGGCTGGACCAGCACCGCGAAGATCGGCTTGGCGAAAGACAGGCAGATGAAGAAGCCGACCAGCAAGGTCGCGACCACCCACAGCAAGCGGCGGCGAAGCTCGATCAGATGGTCGAGCAACGGTGCTTTGCTCTCATCGAGATCGCGGATCATGGCAGCGGTCGCTCGGATAGCGGGGTCGGATCGTCGTCGGGCGCAGCGGGTGCCTCGAACGGCAATGGCGGCTGGTCAAGGTCGAGCGCTGCAGCGGGAAGCGCCGTCATCACCGAACCGCCCTCGGTGGCAGCGGGCACCGGGTCGGGATAAAGCGCATCAGCCGGATATTGGGCGAGAACTTTTTGATTCTCCTCGCGCCATTTCTTTTCCATTTCCTCGAGCTCGGCCTCGCGGATCACATTCTCGATGCCCGACGTGAAATGCCGTGCATAGCCGCGCGCCTTGCCGACCCAGCGCCCGACCTGGAGCATCACGCGCGGCAGGTCCTTGGGGCCGATGAACAGCAAGGCGAGCACCGCCACGACCAACAGTTCGGAGGAATCGACGCCGAACATCGTCGCTGCGCGCGCTTAGCGGGTCTGGTCGGGTGACGAGGACTCTGGCGGCGGCGGCGGGGCCACCGGATCGGCGGGCCGCGGGGTAATGTCGATCGGCGCTTGCGGTGAGGCGGCCTGCGGGGGAAGCTGCGGCGGCGGGACTTGTTGCTGGCGCGCCTTGGCCTCGTCATCGTCGGACAGGCCCTGCTTGAAGCTCTTCATCCCCTTGGCGATGTCGCCCATCATGTTCGAAAACCGGCTCCCGCCGAACAACAACAGCACGAGGATTGCCAGGATCAGGATATGCCAGAGGCTAAAACCGCCCATGAAATTACTCCGCAGGAAAGAGGATAGACCCCCTCTTAGCCTTCCTCGTCGCCGCTTTCCAGTTGGAGTTCAAACATCGCCTCTTCCAGCGGATCGAGCAGCCCTGCGGCCTTCAGATCATCGATCCCCGGCAGATCCTTGCGCGATCCAAGCCCAAAGTGGGTCAGGAAGTCGGGCGTGGTGGCATAGAGCAACGGTCGCCCCGGTCCCTCGCGGCGGCCAGCGGTGCGCACCCAGCCTGCCTCCATCAGCACGTCGAGCGTGCCTTTCGAAATCTGCACTCCGCGGATCGCCTCGATCTCGGCGCGGCTGGTCGGCTCATGGTAAGCGATGATCGCCAAACATTCGGTCGCCGCGCGCGACAATCGCCTTTGCTCCTCGCGCGTCCGGCGGAGCAGATGCGCCAGGTCGGGCGCGGTCTGGAAATGCCAGCGTCCGCCGCGTGTCACCAATTCGACGCCATGCCCGGCGTACCGCTCGGCCAGCCCGGCGAGCACACCCTCGACCCCGTCCGCCCCGACATGCGCCGCAATCTCCTCGGCGCTCATCGGCTCGGCGGCGGCGAACAAGGTCGCTTCAACCGATCGCTCCAACTCGTTCATGCCACCTTCCGCACATATAAATCATCGAACGCCTGGGCCTGCTCAAGCTCGAGCCGCCCCTGCCGCGCCAACTCGAGCGCCGCGACAAACGAACTCGCCAGCGCCGACTTGCGATACGCCGCATCTCCGGTCACCGGCAGGAATGATTCCAATATCGTCCAGTCGATCGCCGCGCCGAGCAATGCCGACACGCGGGTGATCGCATCGTCCAATGTCATCACTGACCGGTGCGCGACGACGTGCATCGCCGGCTGGGTCCGCGCCCGCACTCGGCCATAAGCCGCGTACAGGTCGAACGCATTGGCCTGCCACAGCGCCTTCTTGACCAGCCGCAGCCCCTCCGGCGACCCGCGCACGAACACGTCGCGCCCGGTTCGGTCGCGCCCCATCAGCCGCGCCCCCGCCTCACGCATCGCGTCGAGCCGCTGCAGCCGCAGCTGGAGCCGAAGCGCCAGTTCCTCGGGGCTCGGGTCGATGTCCGGGTCCTTGGGCAGCAACAGGCACGACTTCAAATACGCCAGCCACGCCGCCATCACGAGATAGTCCGCCGCGACCTCGAGCTTGAGCGCGCGGGCATTGTCGATGTAAGCGATATATTGATCGGTCAGCGCGAGGATCGAGATTTGCGCCAGATCGACCTTCTGCGCCCGCGCCAGCGTCAGCAACAGATCAAGCGGCCCTTCCCACCCGTCAAGGGTCAGGGTCAGCGTGTCGTCGTCACGCGGGGCAAGCTCGAACTCGTCCATCGGTGCAGTCTGTCACACCAACGCCAGCAACGCATCCCTCTTTGCCACTGCCTCGGCATAATCGAGCCCGTCCTCG
>JBKJUB010000195.1:0-6138 GCA_046590765.1 Sphingomicrobium sp.
AGCCCCATGCGCATCATCAGCCAGAACAACAGGATCCCCGGAACCGCCGCCAGCGTCGTCATCAGGTAGAAATTGGTATAACCGATCCCGTCGATCAGCGCGCCCGCTGTGGTCCCCGTCAGGAACCGCCCGACGATGCTCGCCGCAGCCGAGATCAATGCATATTGCGCGGCGGTGAAGCGTAAGTCGCACAGCGCCGAGAAATACGCCACGACGCACACCCCGCCGATCCCGCTGGCGATATTCTCGAACCCGATCGCGGCCGCCATGCCAGTGTTGCTGTGCCCCGCCTGGGCGAGCAAGGCGAAGCTGAAATTGCTCACCGCCATCAGCACCAGGCTGACCATCACCGATCGTTTCATCCCGAGCTTGGTGTACATCACCCCGCCAATGAAAATCCCAATCAGATAGGCCCAGAAGCCAACCCCGATGTCCCACAAGGCAATTTCGTCATTGGTGAATTTCAAATCGTCGAACAGCAAGCGGAAGGTCAAGTTGGCGAGCGTGTCGCCGATCTTGTGGAGCAGGATGAACAGCAGCACGAGCAGCGCGCCCTTGCGCTGGAAAAACTCCACGAACGGCCGCCACACAGCGGCCACTGCATTACCAAAGCCCTTGGCCGTCTTGACGACTTGCTGGCGGCGCTCGGGCTCCCCGAACACCAGCGCCGTAATCATCGCTGGAAGCGCCAGCCCGGCACACGCCAGATAGGCCGCTTCCCAGCCCGATCTCGCCGCCACGATCAGCGCTAGCGCGCCCGCGCCCGCCGATCCGATCCGCCAGCCATATTGGCTCATGCCCGACCCCACGCCCAGCTGGCGCGGCTCGAGCGCCTCGATCCGGTAAGCGTCGATCACGATGTCGAAACTAGCGCCGGCGATGCCCACCAGGATCGCCGCGGTGACGATCGCTCCGATGCCGTTCGCATTGGGGTCGACGAAGGCCAGATTGGCGACTGCTGCCATCACCGCGAGTCCGGTGACGAGCATCCACGACACGCGTTGCCCAAGCCGCCCGATCACCGGCAGCCTTACGCCGTCGATCACCCACGCCCACAAGAATTTGAAATTATAGGCGAGGAAAACCAGGCTGAAAGCGGTGATCGTCGACTTGGTAATCCCGTCCTGCTTGAGCCGCGTGGTCAGCGTCGCGCCAATCATTGCGTACGGGAATCCCGACGAAATCCCGAGGAACAGCGCAGCCAGTGGCGCAGCCTCAGTGTAGGGGCGCAATCCTGCCGGAATTGACGCACGCCAGCCGAGGTCTACATCAGGCTGCGTTGCCACCATCTTATTGCTCCCGCTTGAAAGTCTGCCATGCTAGCAGCGAAACGGCGCCACACCAGCCACTTGAATTTCTTAAAATATGAGAGCAACCTAGATTAATGGATGTACCCCGCTTTCCCCGCCCGACACCCGGGCAACTCGCCCTTGCCGATGCCTTGCTGCGTGGCGAAGCTTCGCTCGGCACCAAGGTCGAAACGCTGCCCGCATCAGTCTATACCGATCCCGACCGCTTCGAGGCCGAGAAAGCCGCAATCTTCCAGAAGCTGCCATTGTTGCTCGCCCCATCGGCGTTGCTCCCCAAGAACAATGTCGCAGTGGCGCACGATGGCTACAGCGTCCCGTTGATCCTCAGCCGCGATGCGCAGGGCGAAGCGCATGTCATGGCTAATGTCTGCCGTCATCGCGGGACTCGACTGCTCGATGGCGACAGTGAAGATGCTGTTGCCGCAGCGCGGATCGTCTGCCCCTATCACGCCTGGACCTATCGTTCGGATGGCAGCCTGCTCGGCCTGCCGCGTGCCGATTGCTTCCCCGGCATGGACAAGGACGCACATTCGCTGATGCGCTTCCGCGATTTCGAATGCGGCGGGCTGATCTGGTTTTCGCATGACCAAAACGAAGATTTCGCCGAAATCGCGATGCTGTGCGAAGATTTCGACGCCTTCGGCTTCAGCGCGCACCATCTCTACAAGCGCAAGACCCATCCGGTCGCCGCCAACTGGAAATTGGTGATCGACGCGTTCCTCGAATCCTACCACGTCCAGCGCCTGCACTCATCGACCATCGCCAATTTTTTCGCCGACGGGATCACCGCTGCCGACTGCATCGGCCAGCATCAGCGCGCCGCAGTCGGCCGCGCCGATTATCTCGCCGATGTCGACCGCAACGACTGGAGCGCGCTTCGCCGCGTGGTCACCTACACCTATCAGATATTCCCCAATGCGGTGGTCATCGTCAGTCCCGATTACATCAACATCTTGGTCGTCATGCCGACCGGCGTCGGCACCTGCCTCGTCGAAGATTTCATGCTCATCCCCGAACCGCCACAGACCAATGAGGCAGAAGCGCATTGGAAGCGCAGCTGGGATCTGCTCGACGGGGTGACCTTCGCCGGCGAAGATTTCCACGCAGCCGAATTATGCTACCGCGGCCTGTCGAGCGGATTGCTCAAGGAAGTCCAGCTCGGCACGCTCGAAAACGGAATCACCGATTTCCACGCCAAGGTGGATGCGCTGCTTTAAGGATCAGCCCGTCGGCTCGTCGCGGGTGATCGGGTAAAGCTGCAACCCCTTGGGTGGCTTGCACGCCTTGCCCACCAGATGCAGGTCGATCGCTTCCAGCGCCTGGCGCATCGCGCGGTCGTTATACGGTTTCATCAGGCAGCCGATCGACAGCTCATGCGCATTGTCGGGCGGATAGCCGGTGATGAACAATAGAGGGATACCGCGCTTCTTGGCTTCGTGGGCCAGATCGATCCCGGTACGATCGCCGCGCAGCCGCACATCGCTGAGGATAAGATCGACTTGTTCGCGGTCGAGCGCGGCCAGCGCTTCTTCGAAATCGTCATGCGTCGCGACGACTTCCAAACCGCAGTCGCGAAGGATCATTTCATTGTCGAACGCAGTCAGCGGTTCATCCTCAATGATAAGGACTCGCTTGACGATACGCTTGCGCTTGCCGAACAGCATGCCGACTCCAGTAGGACAACTCATGTGACCCCGCAACGAACGAAGCGTGCCTCCGTGCCACGGCGCCCCACTACACCGCGTAAAGCCAGTGGACCGCCATTGCCGCGCGACGATGGAGATCAGCGAATCGCCAAGCTCCTGGCGCGCGCCGGGATCGCCTCGCGCCGCGAAATCGAGCGGATGATTGAAGACGGGCGCATCGCGCTCAACGGAGAAGTGCTCAGGACTCCCGCGACATTATTGTCCTCGCTCGACGGAGTCACCGTCGATGGCAAGCCGGTCAAGCCGCCCGCTGCGGCGCGGCTGTACTGCTTCTACAAGCCGACCGGTTGCCTGACCGCTGAGCGCGATCCCAAGGGTCGCCCGACGATTTACGACAAGATGCCGCCGGGTCTGCCGCGGCTGATCCCGATCGGTCGGCTTGATTACATGACCGAGGGGCTGCTGCTGCTGACCAACGATGGCGAGCTCAAGCGCCAGCTCGAGCTGCCGAGCACCGGCGTCGTCCGCACCTATCGCGCCCGCGCCTTTGGCACCGTGTCGCAGGACCAGCTCGAGGAACTCGCCGAGGGCGTGACGATCGAGGGCATTCGCTACGGCTCGATCAACGCCAATCTCGAACGCCGCACCGGGCGCAACGGCTGGATCGAAATGAGCCTGACCGAAGGCAAAAATCGCGAAGTGCGCAATGTTCTCGAACATCTCGGGCTCCAGGTTTCGCGGCTGATCCGCACCGCTTACGGACCGTTCAACGCCGAGGGCCTGGCCCCGGGCGAAGTCGGCGAAGTCCCGCGCGAAGAGCTGTTCCGCTTCCGGCAGGAGCTTAAGTGAATATCCGCCCCACGCATTCGTGGGGAGGGGGACCGCCGGAGGTGGTGGAGGGGTTCTGGTGAGGATAATCTCCGGAACCTGGCGCGGGCGGAAATTGATTGCCCCGGCAGGGATTCAGACCCGCCCGACCGCCGACCGCACCCGCGAGACATTATTCTCGATGCTCACCAGCCGCCTGGGCAGTTTCGAGGATTTAAGAGTCGCCGATCTATACGCTGGCAGCGGCGCACTTGGTTTCGAAGCCATGTCGCGTGGTGCCGCGCATTGCACGTTCGTCGAGAATGACCGCGCCGCAACCGACGCCATTCGCGCCAACGCCGCGAGCCTCGGTGCGACTGGAATCGACATCATGGCGATGTCTGCCGCCCGCCTACCGCGCGCGCAACCATTCCATCTGATTCTCGCCGACCCGCCTTATGCCGATGGTTCGGGAAGTGCCGTCGTCGCTTCGGTCACCGCCGCTGAATGGCTCGCGCCCGGCGGGTGGATGGCGGTCGAGACCGAGCGCGGCGCGAGCGTCGATCCCGGGCCGCTGACGCTGGAAGTCGAGCGCGACACCGGCCGCGCTCGGCTCACCTTGCTCAGGCTTTCCTAGCTGCCTTCGCTTCCTTGGCCTTGGCCTCGGCGGCGGAGTCCTTGACCGCTTTGAATTCGGTCATCAGCCGCGCGCCGATCGCTGCTGCGGCGGCCTTGCCGGCATCCTTGACCGCATTGCCCGAGGTCTTGGTCGACTTGCTCGACATGCCCGCCGCGATGGCGGTGACAGCAGCGGTTGCCCCAATCGCGATCAAATCGGCGACAATCGGGTTTTCGGCGAAGCGCGCGATCGCGTCATAGCCCTTGTTGGATTTGGCCGATTTCGACTTTCCGGCCTTGACCTTGATCGTGACGCCACCGCCCTTGGCCTTGGCGCTCTTCTTTTTCGCTTTGGGCTTGCCCGTTTCGTTCTTGGTCTTGGCCATTTTCTCTCTCCTGTTGGTCATTCAAGGATGCGCGTCGATGCGCCGCATGTCGGCATCGGGGAAGGGAACGGCAAGAGCGCACGCCTGTTCCCGTTCGTGGGTCAGCCAATGCATCGCATCGCCTGCTCGCATCATCACCGGCATCGCTTTGGGATGCACCGCGCCGACCAATGCGTTCGCATCGCACGTCAAAAACGCCATGAAGGGCCCGCCTTCTCCCGGACGCCAAATCCCGGCAAAAGCGAACAACGGATCGTCGGCCTCGTGCAGCCCGAACCACACTTTCGACTTGCGCTTGGTCACCGGGTCGGTATCGGCGGTCCATTCGCAAAAGCTGCTCACCGGGACGATGCACCGCCGCTCGCGCCTGCTCAGCGCGGATCGCCAGAAAGGGCTGTCGAGATTGCGCACATTGGTCACTGGCCGCCCCTTGGCCGCCGCCAGTCCGGGAAAGCCCCAGATCATTGTCTCAAGCTTGAGCCCGCCGCTTTCGCTCCGCCGCAGCACCGGTGCCGCGCGGCCTGGATAAATTTCTCCGAACTGCGGCAAATTATCGCGCTCGCCCTCAAAGCTGCCAAACATCTTGCGCAGTTCATCGACGCTCGCGGTCATGGTGTAGAGATTGCACATCGGGTCCTCCCTACGTCAGGCGAACTGTATTGACAACATAATACACCAAAGCTATGCAGTCCGCCACAGGGAGGATTACTATGTATAGCCAGAATGACCTGGATGACGCCGTCGCCTCGGGTGCGCTAAGCGCCGACGCCGCGACCGGACTCCGCAATTTCATCGAACAACGAAGTTCCTTGCCGTCGGTCGATGAGGAGCATTTCCGCCTGATCTCGGGCTTCAATGATATTTTTGTCTCGATCGCCGCCGCCATCCTGCTGTTCGCAGTTGGCTGGATCGGCCAGTCGATCGGTCAGGCGACCAATTTACAACTTGGCGACCATGGCCCGACCCCGCTCGCGCCGGCCGCCGTTGCCGCAACCGCGTGGGGCCTTGCGCTCTTCTTCACCGCCAAGCGCCGCATGGCCCTGCCCTCGATCTTGCTGTTGCTGGCATTCGTCGGCGGGGTCTTCGCAGCGGCCGGTTTTGCGCTGGTCGTCATTATCGGCGAACAGACGGTCAACCATAACCAGATGCTTGGCGGAATTCTCGGCTCGGCTGCTGCCGCTGTCGCTGCCGTCGCGGCCTACATCCACTGGAAGCGCTTCCACGTTCCGATCACCGTTGCAGCCGGAGGTGCCGCCGTCGCTGCAATCGCGGTCGGGCTGCTGGTCGCATCGATTGGTGACATCGCCAACATGCGCGACATCATCCTCGGCTTCGTGCTGCTGCTCGGGATCGGCATGTTCCTGTTCGCGA
>JBKJUB010000213.1:0-4010 GCA_046590765.1 Sphingomicrobium sp.
ACGCGCTCGGTGCCGTTGATGATGAAGGTGCCGTTCATCGTCATGAGCGGCATGTCGCCCATGTAGACGTCCTGCTCCTTGATATCGATCACCGACTTGGCCTCGGTATCGGGGTCGATCTCGAAGCTGGTCAGGCGCAGTGTGACTCGCATCGGCGCGGCATAGGTCAGCCCGCGCTGGCGGCACTCGTCGGTGTCATATTTGGGATGCTCGAGCTCGTAGCGGTCGAAGTCGAGATGCGCGGTGCCAGCGAAATCCTGGATCGGGAACACCGATCGCAAGGTCTTCTCGAGGCCGGAGATGTACCCGGTCTTGGGGTCGGAGCGGAGGAACTGCTCATAGCTTTCGCGCTGAACCTCAATCAGGTTCGGCATCTCGCTAATCTCGTGGATGTTGCCGAAAATCTTGCGGATACGGCGGTGCTGATTGGTGCGGGCCGCGGAAGGCACGTCTTTTGCTCTGGTCGCCATGATGTTCCCTGCGCTCCGGGCGCGCGTCGATACGCGTCACCCAAGTTGACTGTCGGGCGCTGCTCCTGGAAGTTCCCGCCATACGTTCGGACCGGTGCGCAGTGTCGGTCCGTGTCCCGGCGGGGACAGGAAAGGCCCCGGGCGCACGATAGGGTGCGGCGGAGCCGTGATGTATTGGATCAGTTGGATATAGCGCGATTGTCGCGCCGCGCAAGGGGGATGGCTTGAATCTCGTCGCTCGGCGCCCCTTATCGTCGTCATGACCCAGGTTCACGATTTCCACGCCCATATCTATTACGATCCAAGCCAGGTCGACGCCGCCAAAGCGCTGGCCGCCGAAGTGCAGCGGCAGTTCGGTGTCCGGATTGGCCATTTCCACCTCGCCCCGGTCGGCCCGCACCCGCGCGGCTCGTGCCAGATGACGGTGCCGACGGCGCAATTCGGCGATTTTGCGACATGGCTCAGCGTCAATCGCGCCGGGTTGACCATCTTCGCCCACGCCTCGACCGGCGACGATCTGGCCGACCACAGCCGCAATATCGTCTGGTTCGGCCCCAGCGAGCGCCTCGATTTGTCGATTTTCTAAAGCTGGACCTGGCTAAGGTCGCGATGCGCTTCGAACTGCATTTGACGGTCGCTGGATAGATGCCCGCCAAAGCGCCAAAAATCCTGATCGTTGATGATGAGGCGCAGATTCGCCTGCTGCTTCGCGCCACGCTGACCCGCGCCGGCTATCAGGTAGTAGAGGCATCCAATGCCCGTGAGGCGCTTTCGGCCAAGGCCATCGACAAGCCCGAACTGATCCTGCTCGACCTTGGCCTGCCCGATCGCGACGGACTCGAACTGGTCGAAACATTGCGCCGCGATTCGCCGGTCCGTTTGATCATCGTCTCGGCGCGCGACGATATCGAGCAGAAGGTTGCCGCGCTCGATCTTGGCGCCGACGATTATGTCACCAAGCCGTTCGACACCGAGGAATTGCTCGCCCGGGTGCGCGCCGCGCTCCGCCAGCAACTCGCTAGCGAGGCCGAACGGCAAGTGGTCGAGGTCGGGCCGCTGACGATCGACTTGCTCGGGCGGACGGTTCACCGCGACGGAGCGGAGGTGCATCTGACGCCCAAGGAATGGATCGTGCTGGCCGAGCTGGCGAAGGCACCAGGCCGAGTCATCACCCACCAGATCCTGCTCCGCACCGGCTGGGGCAAGGCGCAGGAAAACCAGACCGAATATCTGCGCGTGCTGATGCGCTCGCTCCGCCAGAAGCTCGAAGCCGACCCGTCGCAGCCTAGGATGCTGATCAACGAGCCGGGGGTGGGGTATCTCTTGCTCGGGGCCTGAACCACAGGCGGGCTCAGGCCAGCGTCGCGCTCCAGGCGCGTACGGCCTTGCGCACCGCCCGAAACGGCAACGCCGGACCAACATCAGCGTTGCACAGCACGGCGAAACTGATCTGCCGGTCGAGGTCGGTTTCGAGAACCGCCGCAAAGCCGTTGATGAAACCATTGTGGCTGATCGTTCGGGGATTGGCTCCGACCGGGCTGAGCAGCAGGCCCCCGCCATATTGGACATCGCCGTAATTGGCATCTTCGGGCGCGTAACGGTGCGCGCCGGATAGCCGCCCATCGCGCAGTCGACCCGGCGCGAGCATTTGTGTCAGCGCCTGCTTGCTGATCACTTGGCCGCCGAGAAGTTGATCGTGCCAGGCGCATAGGGCGGGCGCGGTACCGCGCATTGCGCCAGCAGCGCCCGCGTCGATGATCTCGAGATAGGGCGCATTGATGAAGGCTTCGACAGGGGCGGGGAGGCTGTACCCGGATACTCGGCCCGGGATCACCGCATCACTGTCATCGACCGCCAATGGGGCCAGCCCGGGATGGCGCAAAACCAAGTCGCCGATCGCCAGGCCGAGCGGCTGGCGGGTGATCATCTCGATAATCGCGCCGAGCACGATGTAATTGCTGTTGCTGTAATGCCAGGCTGTTCCAGGCCCGAAATCGGACGGCTTGGTTTGTGCCGCGACAGCATTGGCCAGAATGATTTGCCTCGGCACATTGATCGTCGCTGGATCGGGACTTGTCGCCGCTGCTTCCTCCTCGTGCAGTCCGGCCGTATGGTGGATCAGTTCCTCGACCCGGATGGCGGCGATCCGCGAAAATGCGGGAATGATTGAGGACACCGGCGCGTCGAGCATAAGGTGGCCTTGCTCCACCAGCCGATATGCTGCCGCCGCTGCAAACTGCTTGGTCAGCGACCCGATCCGAAACGCGCTGTCGGCGCGGACCAAGGTCCCGGTTTCCAGATTTGAGACGCCATAGCCGCGCGACAAAACCAGCCGCCCGCGGCGCATCACCGCGATCGCAACCCCTGGGGCCGCGCGATCCTTGATCGATGCCCTGGCCGCGATATCGATGGCTTGTACTAGCGCGGCGGGCGGCGCGTTGCGCGCCCGCGATTTGCCCGACCCGGCCAGTCCGAACGCGAGCATCCCGCCAATCACGCTCCGCCGATCGATCGACTTGAATTCCAACGCCCGTCCCCTGATTTGGGGCACCAGATGTCATGACCCCCGACGCCAGGCAATATAACGATAAAGGGCGACTCCTTGCGGAGCCGCCCTGCCATCACCGCTGATTGCACGAAGCGGCTCCGGAAAAATGCGATATTACGGCATCAGCACCGTGTCGATGACATGGACCACGCCATTGGACTGCATGACGTCGCCTTGGGTGACGGTCGATTTGCCGCCCTTGGTATCGGTCAGGGTGATCGTTCCGCCAGCTTCGGTGGCGGTGAGTTTCGTGCCCTGGACGGTGGTCAGTTGTGCCTTGCCACCACCAGTCTTGATCGCGGCCGCGAGGTCGGCGGCAGTCATTTTCCCGGCCACCACATGATAGGTAAGGATTTTGGTCAAGTCGGCTTTCGCGGCCGGCTTGACCAATGATTCAACCGTCCCCGCCGGGAGCTTGGCAAAGGCGTCATTGGTCGGCGCGAAGACGGTGAAGGGACCCGCGCCAGACAGCGTCTCGACCAAGCCAGCGGCCTTCACTGCTGAAACCAGTGTAGTGAGGTTCGACGCCGCCGAAGCGTTTTCGACAATCGTCTTCGAAGGGAGCATCGCGGCACCACCTACCATTACCGTCTCGGACCCTGCCATCGCCATGTCATTGGGCATTGCCACTTCAGTATCCATTGCAACATTTTGCTCGGCCGGCGCTTCGGCCGGTTTGCTGCAGGCGCCAATCGTCAAAGCGGCGACCGCAGTCGCCATCGTCATCGTCGTTCGGTAAAGAATATGCATAAAAACCTCCTGTTGTGTGTGGGGAGGAACGCGCGGATCCTTCCGTTGGATGCACAGGGCAACGAAAAAGGGCGACCTCTTGCGAGGCCGCCCTTCCCAATCCCGGGCGCTTCAAGACACCCGGAAAACTGGTTTAGAAGCTTACTTGAGCTCGACGGTGCCGCCGGCTTCTTCGATCTGCTTCTTGATCTTCTCGGCTTCTTCCTTGTTGACGCCTTCCTTGATCGCCTTGGGGGCGGATT
>JBKJUB010000227.1:0-10390 GCA_046590765.1 Sphingomicrobium sp.
CGTTGAACGCGCCGGCATGTCGACGCTCAACCAGGACCAGCGCGTTTCGTACGAGCTGGAAGAGGACAAGCGCGGCAAGATGAGCGCCGTGAACCTCGCCAGCGCATAAGCTGGCCTGAGCTCAAGTTTCGGCCGCGGGAGCGCAAGCTTTCGCGGCCGTTTCTTTGTCCGCTGCGGATTGGCTAACCGCAGCTACACGCCGCCTTGGGTGCCTTGGGCTTGGGCGCGGTGGTGGCATATTCGGTTGCGGTCAGCGCCTTGCTCTTGTCGCCGTCGGCCTCGTTGAACTTGTCGATCGTCTTGACCGCCCATTCCTCGAACGACAATTTGCCGTCCTGGTTGAGGTCGAGCTTGGCGTAGGCCTTGCGCCGCGGGTCGACCAGTTCGGCCAAGGTGATCCGCCCGTCCTTGTCCTTGTCGGCGCGAGTGAAGCGCTTCTGCTCCTTGCTCGCCGGATCGGCCGCCAGGGCGCGCGGGATCCGCGCCAGGTTGATCGGTGGACTATTGGCGACGAACGCGCGCGGCGCGGGCGCGGCGGGCATCACCGGCCCTTGCGCGCGGCCCTGCCAAATCAGGAACGCGCCCGTCACGAGCAACAAACATGCAGCGGCACCGGCGAGGAAACGACCCATTGGTCCCTCCAACTATCGAGGGCGATCCGGCGCGACGATGAGTATGCCCAAAGCGGGCGACATTCAATCGACTTAGGCGATGCGGCCGGAAAGGCGGTGCGCCAACAACGCGAGGGCCCGCGCTGGCGTCGCTTCTGGTTCGAGATTCGGCGCCCGACTAACGTCACGTGCCGCGAGCCGGGTGAACGCGGTCAGCGGACGCAACGCTCGGGGAAAGCCGCCTGTCGGCACCACGACGTCTTTAGGAATTGCCGACAACCCGCGCCGCGCTGCTCGGGCGAAGGCGTGGAGCTTTCCCGCATCGGCCAGCAGGGGATCATCCGCCCCCAACAACCTTGCGCCAATCGCGAACAAGGCCGCCCCGCCTGCGCCAATCCGGTCGCTGTCGGGCTCGTCGTCGAGCAAGGCCGCGTAACCGTCTTCGAGCTGCGCCAAGGATGCGCCGGTAACCCCGCACGACAGCAAGTGCTCGGCCGCCGCCTGCAATCGCGGCTCGGCCGGCGGCGGATGTTGGTCGAGCCGCTCGAGCGCCTCGCGCCACCATGCCAAGCGGATCGCGCCCAGCGCCGGCTGGGTCGAACTCGCCACCACCTCGGCCATGACGTCATCGATCGCGAACAAGGCATCGAACGCGGGTCGAAGCTCGACCGGCCAGTACAGCCGGACGAGATCGCGGTCGGTCAATTCCCCCTCCCACCAGAGTGGGAGGGGTCGACTCGCGAAGCGAGCGGGGGAGGGACTGTGTTCACCATTGCGGACACGCCCTCCCCTTCGCGCTGCGCGCTCTTCCCCTCCCGCTCCGGCGGGAGGGGCTAGCGATAGGTGACTGCCTTTACTGCGGCCACGACGTCCGCGGCGTTGATCAGCGCGAGCTTCTCGAGGTTGGCGGCATAGGGCATCGGCACATCCTCGTTGGTTACACGCAGTACCGGGGCGTCGAGGTCGTCGAACCCCTCCTCCATACAGATCGCCATGATTTCCGACGCGATCGAGCAGGTCGGCCAGCCTTCCTCGACCACCACCAATCGGTTGGTCTTGGCGAGCGAGGTCAGCACTGCTTGCTTGTCGAGCGGGCGAAGCGTGCGCAAATCGATCACCTCGGCGTCGATCCCCTCGCCCGCCAGCGTTTCCGCCGCCTGGAGCGCGATCCCGACCCCGATCGAGTAACTGACCAAGGTCACGTCCCTGCCTTCGCGCATGATCCGCGCCTTGCCGATCGGCAGGACGATGTCGCCGTCAGGAACATCGAAGCTGACCCCGTAAAGCAATTCATTCTCGAGGAAGACCACCGGATCATCGGTGCGGATTGCTGCCTTGAGCAGACCCTTGGCATCGGCCGCGTCATAAGGCGCGATGACGATCAGCCCGGGCACCGAGGCGTACCACGGCCCGTAATTCTGGCTGTGCTGCGCGCCGACCCGGCTGGCCGCGCCATTGGGGCCGCGAAACACGATCGGGCAGCGCATCTGCCCGCCCGACATATAATTGGTCTTGGCCGCCGAATTGATGATGTGGTCGATCGCCTGCATCGCGAAGTTGAAGGTCATGAACTCGATGATCGGCTTCAACCCGCCCATCGCCGCGCCGGCGCCGATCCCGGCAAAGCCATATTCGGTGATCGGCGTATCGATTACCCGCGCCGGGCCAAACTCGTCGAGCAGGCCCTGAGTCACTTTGTACGCGCCCTGATATTGCGCGACTTCCTCGCCCATCACGAACACCCGCTCGTCGCGGCGCATTTCCTCGGCCATCGCATCGCGCAACGCCTCGCGGACCGAGGTGGAGGTCAACGCAGTACCGGCGGGGACATCGGGATCGGCTGCGCGCGCCTTTGCCCCTCCCGCCGGAGCGGGAGGGGTCGAGTCGCCAGAGGCGACCGGGGGAGGGCTGGTTTCGATTGAGACAGACAGCCCCTCCCCTTCGGCGCTCCGCGCCTCTTCCCCGCCCATCAGCGCGATCACCGTCCCGACTTTCACCCCGTCGCTACCCTCTGCGACCAAGATTTTGCTGATCACGCCTTCATCGACCGCTTCGAATTCCATCGTCGCCTTGTCGGTCTCGATTTCGGCCAGGATATCGCCCGACGAAACCATGTCGCCCTCCTTGACCAGCCATTTGGCGAGCGTGCCTTCTTCCATCGTCGGCGACAGCGCGGGCATCTTGAGTTCGATGCCCATCAGTAGGACTCCACCAGCACGTCAGTGAACAATTCGCCCACATCGGGCTCGGGGGCATCTTCAGCATATTTCGCAGCATCAATCACGATCTGTTTGATTTCATTGTCGATTGCCTTGAGCTCATCTTCGCTCACGCCCATCTTCTGCAATGCTTGCGACGCATGCTCGATCGGGTCGCGTCCCTCGCGGTAGGACTGGACTTCTTCGCGGCTGCGATACTTCGCCGGATCGCTCATCGAGTGGCCGCGATAGCGATAGGTCAGCAGTTCGAGGATGATCGGCCCCTTGCCACCCTGCGTCCACGCCATCGCTTCCTCCGCCGCGCCGCGCACCGCGAGCACGTCCATCCCGTCGACCTGGATGCCGGGGATGCGGTGGCTTTCTCCGCGCTTGTAAAATTCGGGTTCGGAGGACGACCGCTCGACGCTGGTGCCCATCGCATAATGGTTATTCTCGATCGCGTAGATCACCGGCAAGTCCCACAGCTTCGCCATGTTGAAGCTTTCGTAGACCTGCCCCTGGTTGGCCGCGCCATCGCCGAAGTAAGCGAGGCAGGTGCCGCCATCCTTGGCGTATTGATGCTTGAACGCCAGCCCGGTGCCGAGCGAAACCTGTGCGCCAACGATACCGTGGCCGCCGTAAAAGCCGTGCTCGACCGAGAACATGTGCATCGACCCGCCCTTGCCGCGCGAAATCCCCGCCGCGCGCCCGGTCAGTTCGGCCATGATCAGTTTGGGGTCGATGCCATAGGCAAGCATGTGGCCGTGGTCGCGATAGCCGGTGATGACGCTGTCGCGCCCAACCTTCATCGCCGACTGCAAGCCAACCGCAACTGCTTCCTGCCCGATGTACAAATGGCAAAAGCCGCCGATCAGCCCGAGCCCGTACAATTGCCCGGCGCGTTCCTCGAACCGGCGGATCAGCATCATCTGCTTGTAGAAATCGAGCAATTCGTCCTTCGACGCCTTGAACGGCTTGGGCTGCGCCGGTCGTTCGCGGTTGGGCAATGACGCTGCGGCGGGCGCGGCAGCCTCGGGCTTCGCGGATCGAGCCACGGTTCTCTCCAATGTCTATTCGTTGAGCGCGCTATAAGAGCCGCATGGGGCATTGGGCAATGCCGCTACGGGAAACGCGCGCGACTAGTCGAGCGGGACGATCACTTCATCAGGGCGGATCAGCCCGAGATCCCTGCGGATCATTTCCTCGCCAAGGTCAGGATCGGCCTTTTGCGGGTCGAGCAAATTCGAACGATGCTTCAGCCGGTCGCGTTCGCCCTGCAGGCTGGCGAGCTCGACGCGGCGCGCTTCGAGGTCGCGGTGATAGCCACCCCAGGCGAGCAATCCGTTGGGCCCGGCAACCGCATGGCCGGCGAAACTGCCGATGATGATCAACATCAGCGCCGGCAGTGCCGCGCGACGGATCATCCCCAAGCTTTTGCTGGCCCCTCTCATGAAGACACAGAATCAGAATCCGCGTGGAGAATCAAGCGCTTTTGCGCCGATTCCAATTTTTGACCGCCGTTCCGCCCGCGAAGCGCGCCGAATCGCCCAGTTCCTCTTCGATCCGCAGCAACTGGTTATACTTTGCCGTCCGGTCGCTCCGCGCCAGGCTGCCGGTCTTGATCTGGCCGCAGCTGAGCGCCACCGCCAAATCGGCGATGGTCGAATCCTCAGTTTCGCCCGAACGATGCGACATGATCGCGGTGTAGCCCGCCTGCTGCGCCATCCGCACCGCCGCGATGGTTTCGGTCAGCGTCCCGATCTGGTTGACCTTGATCAGGATCGAATTGGCGATCCCGTCGGCGATCCCCTGCCCCAGCCGCTCGGTGTTGGTGACGAACAGATCGTCGCCAACCAGTTGGCAGCTCGTTCCAAGCTGCTCGGTCAGCGCCTTCCAGCCGGCCATGTCATCCTCGCCCATGCCATCCTCGATCGAGACGATCGGATAATCGCGCGCCAGCTCGGCGAGGAAGGTGGCGTTCTCGGTCGGCGAGAGTGACTTGCCCTCGCCCGTCATCCGGTATGCGCCATCCTTGAAATACTCGCTCGCCGCGCAATCGAGCGCGATCATCACGTCCTTGCCGAGCGAATAGCCCGCATCGCCCACCGCCTCGCCGATCACGTCGAGCGCCGCGCGCGCCGATGGCAGATTGGGCGCAAACCCGCCTTCGTCGCCGACCGCGGTGTTGAGCCCCTGCCCGTGCAGCCGCGCTTTCAACGCGTGGAATATCTCGGTCCCGCAGCGCAACGCCTCGGAGAAACTCTCCGCCCCGACCGGCATGACCATGAATTCCTGGAAATCGATGCCATTGTCGGCATGCGCCCCGCCATTGATGATGTTCATCATCGGCACCGGCAGCAGGTCCGCCGACACCCCGCCAACATAGCGATAAAGCGGTAATCCCCGAGCATCGGCAGCAGCGCGCGCGGCCGCCAGGCTCACCCCGAGGATCGCATTGGCGCCGAGCCTGCCCTTGTTGGTGCTGCCGTCCAAATCGATCATCACCGCGTCGATGGTCGATTGATCCTCGGCGTCGAAGCCGACGACGTGATCGGCAATCTCGCCATTGACGTTGCGCACCGCGGCATCGACGCCCTTGCCGCCCCAGCGCGTCTTGTCTCTGTCGCGCAGCTCGACCGCTTCATGCGCCCCGGTCGACGCCCCCGATGGCACTGCGGCGCGCCCCATCGAGCCATCTTCCAGCGTGACATCGACTTCGACCGTCGGGTTGCCCCGGCTGTCCAAAATCATGCGGGCATGGATATCGATGATCGCGGTCATATATTGGTTTCCGTGCTATGCTTCGCTGATGGCTCTAGCCGTGGCGAAGCGGGGTGCGCAACTAATCCGGCGGCGCGCGGCGCCAACCGGAACGAAGTGACTGAAATCGGGGTTTTGTCTCTCAATAAGGAGTAGCATGATGATCGACCAGAATGAGCAACTTCCCGAAGGCACCGATTCGATCTTAACCGGCGCGTCCGTCACCAGTGAACAGCAGGAGCAATCGACCGTGACCCAATCCAGCAAGCGCGACCAGTTGGTCGACAAAGTGAAAACCAGCGGCAGCAAGCTTGCCGACCAGGCAGCGGGCAAGACCCGCGGGCTCGTCGGCCAGGGCCTCGAACGCTCGTCCGAAGCGCTTGCCAGCGTGTCGAAGATGGTCGGTGACACCGCCGCCGGGATCGATGAGCGGTTGGGCACCGAATATGGCGATTATGCCCGCAAGGCCGCCAGCGCGATCGACGGCGCGGCCAACAGCCTCGCCTCTAAGACCCCCGACGAATTGATCGATGACACCCGCGATTTCGTCAAGAAGAGCCCGGGGATCGCGCTTGCCGGTGCCGCCGTGGTCGGCTTCGTCCTCGCCCGACTGGTCAAGACTGGCCTCGACAGCGACAAGCCCAAGGCCTGACTTTGCCCAAAGACGCCGGACAACGAGACGCGGACATGGGCGAGCAACAGCCTGACCTCGACGAAGCGCCGATCGGCGAGTTGTTCGGTCGGCTGATCGACGACGGCAAGGCGTATGCCAAGGCCGAAGTCGATCTCGTCCGTGCTCGCGGCCTCGCCCAGGCCGACCGCGCCAAACTGCCCGCTATCCTCGGCGGGCTGGCGATTTTCTTCGGTTTGGCGGGGGTTATCGCCTTGGTGTTGACCCTGGTCCTGTCGCTCGCTTCGCTGATTGGCCCCTTGGCTGGCGGCTTGCTCGCGACGCTGATCACCTTGGTCATCGCCGCCGGTTTGGGGATGGCGGCGCTCAACAGCTGGAAGGCGGGGCAATGAACGCGCGAATCATCGCGGCCGAGGCCGATGTCGCCGAAGCGCGCGAGGCGCTGATCGACACCGCCCGCGAACTCCAACAGCGCCTCGCCCCCCGAACCCTCGCCCGCGACGCCTGGGAAAGTGCCAAGAACAAGGGCGCCGACATCGCCGAGGATGCGGTCGATGCGGTCAAGCGCCGCCCGGTCGCAACCGGGGGCGTGATCGCCGCCATCGCCATGTTCCTCGCCCGCGAACCGATCAAGGACGGGGTCAGCCGTTTGTATGGCGCCATGACGTCAGATGACGGACCTGAAACGGAAACTGCCAAGGCACCGGCCCGCAAGCCGGCGCCACGGCGAAAGCGCAGCGCGCCGCGCCCAGCGCGCAAGACGGAGAGCAAGTGATGAGTGCCAAGAAACCGACCAAATCCGCCCCGAGCCTGCGTGACCAGGCAGAAGACGCGATCGACGGCGCCAAGGAGCGCGCCATCACCGCTTATGACAGTGCGCGCGACAGCGCCGCCGCTGTCGGCAAGAAAGCCAGCGACCAGCTCGGCGAGGCACCGCTTGCGGTCATCGCCGGCGGGATCGCAGCCGGAGCGATCCTTGCCGCCTTGCTCCCGACCAGCCGCCGCGAGAAAGACTTGCTTGCCCCGGTGACCGATAACATTCGCGACAAGGCCAGCGCTGCGGTCGAAGCCGCCAAGACCGCCGGCCAGGCGCGGCTCGGTGAACTCGGCTTAACCCGCGATGCTGGCGGCGAAGCAGTGCGAACGATCGTCGATGGTGCCGCGCAGGCGCTCAAGGCCTCGGCCAAGGCGGCTGCGACGACCCTCCGCAACGACGGTTGAACGCTTGAACCTCAGGCCGGTTCGCTGCTAGCGAGCCGGCCATGAGCAAGCTTCACTTCGTCTTCGGCGGTCGGGTCAGCGATCCGCAGGGCCTCGACTTCACCGATCTCAGCAATCTCGACCTGGTCGGGATGTTCGACAATTATGCCGACGCCGAGGACGCGTGGCGCGCCGCTGCCCAGCGCACGGTCGATGATGCCGAAATGAAATATGTCGTCGTCCACCTCCATCGGCTGCTTGAGCCAGACGGACCGACCGTCCCCGCCTAAGCCCCGCGATACCGCCACAGCAATAATGGTTTCTGCAGCGCTACGCCGGCGATGAACCCGCCGATGTGGGCGCCGGTGGCGAGCAGCATGCCCTGCTGGCCCATCAGATAGCCGATCATCCACTGCAGCACGACCCACGCGACCATCAGCCACGCGACGTTGAGCCAGCGGTTGAGCTTGAACGAGGCGACGATCCTTTTGGGCTGCCCGAAGCTCACCGCATAAGCCCCGACCAAGGCGCTGATCGCGCCCGACGCGCCGACCATTGGCACGGTCGACATTGGGTCGAGCGCAAATTGCCCTGCCGCCGCAGCATAAGCCCCGATCGCGTACAGCATCACCAGCGGCAACGGCCCGATCACGCTTTCCACCTGGCGCCCGCAATAAGCGAACAGGATGAAGTTCATCACCAGGTGGAGCAGTCCGGCATGGACCAGGGTCGCGGTCAGCGGGGTTAGCCACCACAGCACCGCCGGGGTAACGCTGAACCCGCCGACCCGCGCCGGGATGAAGCCGAACGCGGTCGCGGCATTGTTGAGGTTGCCGGTCGCGATGATCCCGAGCGACACCAGCCCGGTGACGATCATCAACAGGCTGGTGGCGCGCTGGCGGAGCAGCAGGTCGCGCATCAGATGAATTCGAGCTTGGAAATCTCGTAATATTTTTCGCCCGACGGGGTGGTGACTTCGACATCCTCGCCGACCAATCGCCCGATCAACGCGCGGCCGAGCGGCGAATTATAGCTGATCCGCCCGACCCGGGCATCGGCCTCGGTCTGCCCGACCAGCTGATATTTGATCTTCTTGTCATCCTCGTCGAGCAAGGTGACGGTCGCGCCGAACACCACTTTGTCGCCCGACAGGCTGGTCGGATCGATCACCAGCGCGCGCGCCAGCCGGTCCTCGACATCGGCGAGCATCGCCTCGATCTGGCCCTGACGCTCCTTGGCGGCATGATATTCGGCATTTTCGCTCAGATCGCCATGCGCGCGGGCGACTTCGATCGCCTCGATAATCTCGGGCCGCTCGAGCTTGAGGCGCTTGGCCTCTTCTTCCAGCAGGCGGTGGCCCTCCTCCAGCATTGGCACTTTTTCGCTCGACATATTCATAACCCCTTGGCTCAAAACCCCTTTATCGAGCGCCCTGCCCGAGGGGCGGCGCCACGCAGTTTTTCCGGGGCTTGATGGAAAATCAGTTTGTGGAGGTTGAATAATAGCTCTGCAGCGAGCGGACTTCAAGCGCATGCCCGCGCAAAGCCTTGATCGACCGCGCCGCAGCCAGGCTCGCCGCCGCCGTGGTGAAGTATGGCACCTTGCGATTGAGCGTCGTCGCCCGGATTGAGTAGCTGTCCTTGAGCGACTGCCAGCCTTCGGTGGTGTTGAACACCAATTGCACCCCGCCGTCGACCAACCGGTCGACGATGTGCGGCCGGCCCTGCGCGACCTTATTGACCTTCTCGATCGGCAGCCCCTGCGCGGCGAGATAGTCGGCCGTCCCGCCGGTCGCCACGATCTTGAACCCCAGTTCGACCATCAGTCGCGCGGCGGGCAGGATATGTTCCTTGTCGCTATCCTTGACCGAGATGAACACCGCGCCGCTGTCAGGCAATTTGACCCCCACCCCAAGCTGGGACTTGGCGAAGGCAATATCGAAATCTCGATCGATTCCCATGACTTCGCCGGTGCTTTTCATTTCTGGTCCCAGCACCGGGTCGGTCCCGGGGAAGCGCGCGAACGGGAAAATGCTCTCCTTGATCGCGACATAATCAATGTCGCGGTCGATCGGCAAATAGGCGTCGAGCGTCTCCCCCGCCATCACCCGCGTCGCGATCTTGGCAATCGGGCGGCCGATCGCCTTGGCGACGAACGGGACGGTGCGGCTGGCGCGCGGATTGACCTCGATCAGGAACACCACATCGTCCTGTACCGCGAACTGGATGTTCATCAGCCCCTTGACCTTCAATGCGAGGGCCAGCGCCTCGGTCTGGCGCTCGATCTCGGCGATCACCGCGTCGGACAGGCTGTAGGGCGGGATCGAGCAGGCAGAATCGCCCGAATGGACCCCGGCTTCCTCGATATGCTGGAGGATCCCGGTCACCGCGACCTTGGCCCCGTCGCAGATGCAGTCGACATCGACCTCGATCGCGTCGCGCAGATAGCGGTCGATCAGCACCGGCGAATTACCCGATACCTGGACCGCGGTGGCGATATAATGGTCGAGCTGGTCGGGCCCATCGACGACTTCCATCGCCCGCCCGCCAAGCACGTAGCTCGGACGGATCAGCACCGGATAGCCAATCCGCTCCGCCACCGCGATCGCTTCGTCACGGCTGCGCGCCATGCCGTTGGCGGGTTGCTTCAGGCCGAGCTTGTCGACCAGTTTCGCAAACCGTTCGCGGTCTTCGGCCAAATCGATGCTGTCGGGGGAAGTGCCAAGGATCGGGACGCCCATGTCCTGCAGCCCCGCCGCCAGCTTGAGCGGCGTCTGCCCGCCAAGCTGGACGATCACCCCGACCAATTCGCCCTTTTCACTCTCGCGGTGGATGATCTCGAGCACATCCTCCTCGGTCAGCGGTTCGAAATACAGCCGGTCCGAGGTATCGGGATCGGTCGACACCGTCTCCGGATTGCAATTGACCATGATCGCCTCAAATCCCGCTTCCTTCAGCGCGAAGGCGGCGTGGCAGCAGCAATAATCGAAC
>JBKJUB010000224.1:0-17870 GCA_046590765.1 Sphingomicrobium sp.
CAGCCGCCGCGCCTCCAATTGCCGCGCGAGATCGGGCACCAGCAGCGCCAGCGCTTGCGCCGCAGCGCTCGGGTCGGCGACCGGCTCGGCCAGCCGCAGCAGCGCGCGCGGCGGCGGGTCGACCGGGGTCGCGCTGAGCGGCTCGGGGGTCCGCCCAAGCATCCGGTCGAGCGCGTCTAACGGATTATCCGCCTCGCGGAACCGCCGCGCCAGACTTCGCCGCGGCACCCCGACCAGCGCACCAACCGTCTTCAAACCCAACCGCTGCAGCGTCCGCACCACCCCCGCCGGCAACCGCAACGCCGCGATCGGCAGCGGCGCCACCGCGTCGATTCCGTAGCCCGTCCGCCCGGCACCAAACCGCGCCAGCCCCCACGCCGCGCCCGCCGTCCCCGCCATCGCCACCCGCGCGGTCAGCCCCAGCGACGCGAACCGCGTCTCGATATCGCGCAACAATCCCGCTTCGCCGCCGAACAGATGCGCCACCCCGCTGGCGTCGAGCCGGAGTCCATCATCGCCATCAACCTCGACCAATGGCGACCAGCGTGACGACCAGCGCGCCAGCCGGTCAAGCAGCGCGCGGTCGCCAGCTGCATCGGCCGCCACCGCGACCAGCCCCGGGTCGAGCGCGCGGGCATCGGTCAGCCGCATCCCGGGCCGCGCACCGGCCGCCCGCGCCGCCTCGGTCACCGCGCCGACCAATTGGCCGTGCGGTCCCTCCTCGACCAAAGCAACGCGTCTTTCCGATTCATTGGCACCCGACCCGCTTGAAGCCAGCTTCGTCCAGCGTTCGATCGACAGGCTCGGCAACCAGATGGAGACCATCCGCTTCATCGGCCAGCCGCCATGTTCCAGGCATCGCCCCACGCGCGCGGAACAATTCGGTCTGCCACGTCGCCAGCCCCGGCGCGCGCGGGTTGAGCGGGTGCGACAGGCTCGGCGCGCTCGCCACCCGCCAGCGCAATCGCGCCCCGCTGAGGTTGGCGCTCCCGCTTAGCCGCACCAGGAACGCCGCGACTCCATGCCGCTCGGCCGCCACCGCAAGCCGCCGCGTGGCGGTGAAGTCCAGCGCTGCCGGGTCGCCCCATATCTCGCCGATCACGGCCCCGATCGCGGCGCATCTCAGGCCCTCCTCCATGGCCCACAGCGCCGATTTGGAATCGCGCGCCTCGACATGGATGAGCTCGCCGAGGTTAAGTCCCGGGGGATGCACGCGACCGCTCTCGAGAATCGCCATCCGGTCCTGTACCCACAGCAACGGCCGCGCCCGGTCGACCTGACCGAGCAGGAACCCCGCCCAGCCGCCATCGCGCGGTGACGTGGCGAATAGTTCGGACAAGGTCGGGGCGCGCGTTTCTGGGTGCGGGTATTCTTGCGAGAGCGAGTCAGCGCCGTCGGCCTCGACTCCCGCCTCCGCAGGAGCACAGGTTTCACCCCGGTCGAAGGGCGCAACCGTCCCTCCGCCGGCGACAAGGGAAAGCTTGATCGCCACACGACTCGTTCTTCTATGTTCTACTTTTGTTCTTATCCTCCCGGTGCAGCGTGGGAGTCAAGCAGACCGGCTATTTGACCGTCATTGTCCCCATCACCGGCGCCTTGCCCTCGACCGCGGTCAGGAAAATCGCGATCTCGCGGACCATCCGGCTCAGTGCCGGGCGATCAACCGCGAAACCCATGTGCAAGGTGTCGATCTCGACCGCCTTGTCGACTTCGCCATCGCCGCGCGCTGCCGCCGGGGCGACGATCCCGTCGCGCCGCGACCAGAAGGCGAGGCTCGGCACCCCCGGTTTTCCCCGATGCCGCTCGAACGGCGGCAGATTGACGTCATGCCCCGCGACCTGCTCGTAAAATTCGCGGATGTTGGTGTTGGTCTTGAGGTCGCCGGCAAAGGGCGAGCCAAGCGTCACCACCGCGCGAATCTTGTCCGAACAGCGATAGGCCATTTCGCGCGCGAACAATCCGCCCAGGCTCCACCCGACAAGCAATACCGGCCGCCCGTCGTAAATTGCGTCGAGCCGGCTGCACATCAGGTCTAGCGTGTCTTTCTTGGCGCCCTTGTTCATCCCCATCAGCCACGGGTGGGTGCGCCAGCCGCCGCGCGCCAGTGCCCGACGCAGGTCCATCGTCGTCCGGTCGGTGGCGAGGAAGCCGGGGATGACCAGGGCCGGCGGCCCATCCTCGGGACCGCGCGGCCCGAGCGGGCCAAGCCCGGCGAGCAATCGCGGGAAATGCCACATCACTTCGACCAGGCTGTGCCACGAGGGCGGAGCCAACGCATCGGGATCGAGCGCAGGCGCCAACGGGGGTGCGGCGGCGGGCGTGTCGGGAGTGCGTTCCCACTTCATGCCGCTAAACTGGGGTGCTTTCATTACCGGAACAAGAATTTGTGCGCGTCAGGCATCGCTTTTCAGGAAGCTATGGATTTCGCGCACCACTTGGGTTGCGGTCCGTTTGGACACCCCGAACCCCATGTGGGTGCAATCCATCTCGACCGTATGATCGCTTTCGTCGGGCTGGCCACGCGCCGCAGCGGGGGCGATGATCCCGTCGTTGCGCGACCATAAGGCAAGCGTCGGCACCGGCGGTTTGGCGCTGCTGCGCTCGATCGGCGGGGAATCGACCGGGTGCCCGGCAACCCACTCGTACAGTTTCCACACATTGTTGGCGCGCGGGTCGCCGCTGAACGGCGAACCCAGGGTGACCACCGCCTTGACCCGCTCGGGATGCGCCAGCGCGAGTGCCCGCGCGAACACCCCGCCGAGGCTCCAGCCGACGACCAAGATTGGCTGGTCAGGCGAGATGGCGTCGATCCGCGCCCTGAGCCGCTCGAGCGTTTCAGCGGTCGCGCCCATGTTCCAGCCCAGCGACCACGGGTGAACGCGCCAGCCACCGTCGGCGAGTGCCCGGCGCAATGCCATGGTTGTGCGGTCGTTGGCGATAAAGCCAGGGATGACTAAGGCGGGCGGGCCATCGACCGGCCCGCGCGGCCCAAGGTGCCCGAACCCGCGCCACGCCCGCGCCCCCATCCACGCGGCCTCATGAATCCGCATCCACGATGGCGGCGCGTCGTCGTCGGTCCTAGAGATATTCATCCCCGCCCATCAGGCTGCGGATTGCCTGGGGCAGCTTGACCCGCCCATCGGCCTGCTGGTGGTTTTCGAGCAATGGCACGAGGATTCGCGGGGACGCCAGTGCGGTATTGTTGAGCGTGTGCGCGAACCGCACTTTGCCTGTCGCATCGCGATAGCGGATGTTGGCCCGCCGCGCCTGCCAGTCGTGCAAGGTCGAGCAGCTATGCGTCTCGCGATATTTACCCAGGCTCGGGATCCAGCTCTCGATATCGTTCATGCGATACTTGCCCAGCCCCATGTCGCCGGTCGAGGTCTCGATCACCTGGTAGGGAATCTCGAGCTTTGTCAGCAGCATCTCGGCCAGCCCGAGCAACTTCGCATGCCACTCCGCGCTGACCGCATCATCGGCCTCGCAGATGACATATTGCTCGACCTTGAGGAATTGGTGGACCCGCAGCAGCCCGCGCACATCCTTGCCCGCGCTGCCCGCCTCGCGCCGGAAGCAGGGCGAGAAACCAGCGTAGCGCACCGGCAGCGACGCGAAGTCGAGGATTTCGCCCGAGTGAAGCCCGGTCAGCGCGACTTCGGCGGTGCCGGCAAGCCACGCATCGTCATTGGGCAAGGCATAGGTTTCCTCGACATGCCCGGGGAACTGGCCCTGGTTGAGGAACGCAGTCTCGCGCGCGATGGCGGGGACGGTGATCGGGGTGAAGCCATGGTCGGCAATCTGCTCCAGCGCCCAGCCCATCAGCTTGGTTTCGAGCAACGCCAGTCGGCCCTTGAGGCAGTACGTCCGGCTGCCCGACACCTGGACGATGCGGCTCAATTCGGCCCAATCGTTCTTCTCGATCAGCGCAACATGGTCGAGCGGTTCGAACCCGAATGCGGGCAGCTCGCCTTCGGTGCGGATGACGATGTTCGAATCCTCGTTCGGCCCGACCGGCGCGCCTTCCCACGGGATACCGGGGAGCCCAAGCATGAGATGCTTGAGCGCGGCCTCCTTTTCGCCGAGCGTACCTTCAAGCTCGCTCGCCTTCGCTCCGGCTGCCTTGGCCTCGGCCCCGAGCGCAGCTTTCTCTTCCGGCGCAGCGTCCTTGAACCGCGCGCTGATCGCGTTGCGGCTGGCGCGCAGCGTCTCGATCTCGCCCTTCGCGCCGCGAATTTCGGCGTCGAGCGCAAGCAGTGAGTCGAGGTCGATCCCGACCCTCTTGTCACGGATCGCGCGATCGACATCGGCGCGGTTGGTCCTGATGAAATCCATGCTCAACATGCCGCCGCCTTCGGGAAAAACACCGGCGCTGGCAAGAGGCGTCGCGCTTGGCTAGGGGAGACGCCTCATTGTTCAGGGAGCCCCCATGCCGTCCGGATTGATTGCTTTGCTCGACGACGTCGCGACAATCGCCAAGCTCGCGGCGGCATCGCTCGACGATATCGGCGCCGCCACCGCCAAGGCCGGGGCCAAGGCAGCGGGCGTGGTGATCGATGATACGGCGGTCACCCCGCGTTACGTCGTCGGCCTGGCGCCCGAGCGCGAATTGCCGATCATCGGCAAGATTGCGGTTGGCTCGCTGCGCAACAAGTTGCTGATCCTGCTACCGATCGCCTTGCTGCTGACCGCCTTTGCGCCGGGGCTGATCACCCCCTTGTTGATGCTCGGCGGTGCCTATCTGGCGTTCGAGGCGACCGAGAAGATCGTCGAGACGATCCTCCATGACCATCAGCATGAGGAGCAATTGATCGACGCCATGGCCGATCCCGCCGACCTTGAGGCGATGCAGGTCAAAGGCGCGATCCGCACCGACTTCATCCTGTCGGCGGAAATCATGGCGATCGCACTGGCCAGCTTGGGCAAATTGTCGCTCGCGATGACGGCGGCGGCGCTGGTAGCGGTGTCGCTGGCGATCACCGCCGGTGTTTATGGCGTCGTCGCGCTGATCGTGAAGCTCGACGATATCGGCCTTCACATGGCCGAGCGAAGCAACCGCGCAGTGCGCGCATTTGGCGACGGGCTGGTGCATGTTGTGCCCAAATTGCTCGTCGCCTTATCGGGCATCGGCACTGCGGCGATGCTGTGGGTTGGCGGCGGGATCATCGTCCACGGTCTTGAGGAGTTGCATGTCGCCGAGGTTATTCCGCACACCTTGCATGAATGGTCGGTTGCGGCAGGCGGTATGGCTGGGGCGCTCGGGCCATTGGTCGAATGGCTGGTCAGCGCGCTCGGCGGCGCCGTGGCCGGACTGGTGGTCGGCGGCATCATCGTCGTGATTATCCGCCGCTTCGTCAAACATCCCGAAGAACTGATCGTCGACTGACGATGGGCGCGGCGCTGCTCGTGTTTGTCGGCGGCGGGTTGGGGGCATTGCTGCGCCACGCGGTCGGGCGACTGACCCTCATGCTGTGGGGCACGGGCTTTCCAGCAGGGACGATGATCGTCAATGTCGTCGGAAGCTTGATCATGGGCCTGCTCGCCGGCTGGTTCGCGGCGCATCCAAGTATCGCGCAGCCGATGCGACTGTTCCTGACCACTGGACTGCTTGGCGGGTTCACCACCTTTTCGGCGTTTAGCATGGATGCGCTGGCCTTATATCAGCGCGGACAGGTCGGGCTCGCGCTGGGCTATGTCGGGTTGAGTGTGATCCTGTCGCTGGCGGCGATCGCGATCGGCTATTCGCTGATACGCTAGTCGAAGTGCAGCCGGCGGTAACTGCCGCGAAAGTAGAGCAACGGGTCGAGCGCGCCATCGAACCGCGCTTTGACCACCCGCCCGATCAGCATGTGATGGTCGCCGCCGTCATGCACCGCATGCGCTTCGCACTCGAACACCCCGAGCGAACTTTCCAGCACCGGCGCTCCATATTCGCCCGGCGACCAGTCGTTAGGCCCGAACCGATCCTCGTGCCGCGTGGCGAAGCGGATCGAGGCGGGTTGCTGCTCGGTTTGCAGCACATTGACCGCGAAATGGCCCGCCCCAATCATCGCTGCGGCGCTCGCTGCCTGCTTGGCGATGCACACCAATAGCAAGGGCGGATCGAGGCTGACGCTGGTGAAACTATTGGCGGTCAAGCCAACCGGCGCTCCGTCCGAGTCGAGGCAGGTGACCACCGTCACCCCGGTCGCGAAACAGCCCAATGCATCGCGCAACGTCCTGGGATCGGAGCCAGTGCGATATTCGCGTTGGGGAAGCGGCGCGTCGGTCGACATGCCTTCCGCTATAGCGGAGCCGCCAAGGCCTTCAATCCAGCAAGGTCGAGGGCTTCGAGTTCGGCGGCCACGCCCTCGAGCGAGTCCGACACGAAATAGAGCGGTTGAAAGATGTCGTTGCGATAAGGCGTGGTCGCCGCACCCCTGAGCGTGAAGCGCGGACGCGGCAGATCCGCCTCGATCGCGACATGCGCTTCGCCGAACGAGCTGGCCAGCCCGGCGCCGAGGATTCTCACCTCGCCATCCTCGCGCGCCAGCCCGAATTCGACACTGTACCAGTACAGCCGGGCGATGGTGTCGCCGTGCCCGGCCGCAATCGCTTCGACTCCGAGCTTGCCAAGCGCCTGCATCAGCCGCCCGATCGCCGGGCTGGCCAACATCGGGACATGGCCGAAGATGTCGTGAAAGCAGTCGGGCTCCTCGAGATAATCGAGGCTGTCGGCACCGCGGATGAAATTGCCGATCGGGAAATGGCGCTCGCTGAGCATCGCGAAGAATGCCGCGTCGGGGACGATCCCCGCGACGGGCACCAGGGTCCAGCCGCTAAGCGGGGTCAGCCGAGCGTTGAGCGCTTTCAGCTCGGGGATCCCCGGCGTATCGAGCCCGAGCAGCGTTATCCCGGCAAGGAACGGCGCGACGATCCGCGTCCCGAGATAGGGCACCTGCCGCGCAAACAGCAGGTCCCACACGCCATGTTCTTCAGCCGTAAGGTGCGCCCAATCCTGCGCCACAACAAAATCCTGCCAGCGGGTCGGCTGGCGGTCGGTAAGGGCGTTATCGGGCTGAAACATGATCGATTCCTTCGGGCAATAAAAAACCCCGCCGAAGCGAGGTGCTTGAGCAGGGCGGGGGAACGGGCCGGAGCGTAGATGCGCTCAGCCGATCTCCACCGCCTCGATATAATAAAGGGTGCGCACATTATTGCGGTCGAGGCGGAGCATTGCATTCATGGAGCAAGGATATCGCACTGGGACAGTGAACGCCACCTTTATCAAGAGTCGCTTATTAACCAACTCAAAACGCGAATATTAATTTTGATTCGATTAACAAAAGTTCATTGATCGATAACCCAATTGATGTAATCGCGCTCCTTCGCCCAAGGGGGGCTTGTACGCGTTTATCGGGATGCTCCGGCGAGGATTCGCCGCTTGGCGTCGATCAACCTGCACATTCTCCTCACTATTTTTGGAGATTGCGCTGTGGCCCTGTCGAACCGTTCCAACTCGCTCATCAACTCGCGCCGCCTGGCCATTCTCCTTGCCTCGACCGCGCTGGCCGCAAGTCCTGCCGCGGCGGCGACCTATAACGTAACCGACGAAGCCAGCCTGATCGCCGCAATCAACGCCGCCAACGCCAGCGCAGGCAGCGATACGATCGTCCTGTCGAACGCCATCATGCTCAGCGGCGCACTGCCGACGATCACCGATCTCACCACCTTCGACACCGGCGCCTTTGCGCTGACCGGCGTGTCGGGCAATGTCGTCAGCTTTACCGGCAACGGCAATGTTTCGCTGACCAGCGGCGGCGCGATTAGCGGCGGCAGTGGCGCGATCCGGGTCAACGGCAGCGGCGGGTTCACCGTCGACAATGCGGCGGGCGGCATGATCAGCGGTACCGGCCAGGCCATCCAATCGACCGGTCTTGGCACGACGACGATCAACAATGGTGGCGACATCACCAACGGAATCGTCTCGACCGGCGGCGGCAATCTCGTCATCGACAACGCCGCCAGCGGCAACATTGTTCGAATCGTGTTCGGCTCGGCGATCGACCTGTCGAATGGCGGCGCGTTGACGCTGACCAATGCCGGCGACGTGGTCGGTTCGGGCTGGGGCATTGTCGGTCGCAATGCGAACGACAGCGTCACCAATTCGGGGCGCATCGCTTCGGGTACGATCAGCGGCAACACCATCACGAGTGGTGGCAATCAGGCGGTCTTGCTTGCGTCGGGTGGCAGTGCCACCAATCTGGCGGGCGGTCAGATCCTTGGTACCACCGCCGTTCAAACGAGCGGTGTCACCACTGTCACCAACGCCGGTTCGATAACCGGCGGCACCGGCCAGTTCAATCGCGGCGTCTACTTCACGACCGCCGGAGGCACGCTCGACAATCAGCTGGGCGGCACGATCACCGGCGGTCGCGGCGTCCAGGCCACGGGTACCGCAACAATCACCAACGCGGGCACGATCACCTCCAACTGCGCCGCCCCCAGCTTCCAGTGCACCGCGATCGTCCTGTTCAACGGCGGAACGATCACCAATGCCGCGACGGGCGTAATTACCAGTTCGGGCCGCGGCATCGGCGGCCAAGGTGCCTCGACGACGACGATCATCAATGATGGCTCGATCGTCTCGACCCTCGCCAATGATATCGCGGTCATCCTGTTTGGCGGTGGTTCGATCACCAACAATGCAACCGGCACGATCGCCAATGCCAATGGCTATGGCGCGTACATCTTCAGCACCGCTGGCTCGATCGCTAACGCGGGCTCGATCACCGGCCAGTTTGGCGCGTCGATCGACAGCACCAGCGGAACGGTCACCAACAGCGGCACGATCAGCGGCACCAACACCGGCGTCAGTGGCTTCAACGCGACGCTCGGCCTGACCAATTCGGGCCAGATCAGCGGCACCCAATTTGGCGTGCGCAGTACCAATGGCGCGCTTACCGTCACCAACCTCGACGGCGGGACGATCTCGTCCGTCAGCGGCATTGGCATTTCGACCGACGCCGGGACGCTTACCGTCGACAATCAGGCCGGCGCCTCAATCAGCGCTGGCAGCATCGCGATCCGCTCGGCTGGCGCGGCAATGATTACCAACGCCGGAACGATCAGCTCGACCGATGCCGACACGTTGCTGAGCTTGAGCACGCTCGACCTTACCAACAGCGGCACCATCACCGGCGGTTTTGCCGGCATCTCGGCCACTGCGGGCGGAACGATTGTCAATTCCGGCACCATCAACGGCTCGGCGAATGCGTCGGGTTACAGCTATGCTGTGCAACTGACCGGCGCGGGCAGCATTTCCAATTTGTCGGGCGGAACGCTCGGCGGCGCCGATGGCGCGATTGCACTGTTCGGCAATAGCGCGATCGCTGTCGATCTCCAGGCTGGCTCGACCGCCAACGGCGCGATCGTCTCGACCGGCGATGGGGCGCGCACGCTGACCGTCAACGGCGCGCTGACCGGCAATTATACCTCGGCTGGCATCGGCGTTGACACGCTGACGCTCGGCCAGGCCGGATCGATGGTCGGCGCCAGCCTCGGCGAGGGCGACGATTTGTTCACCAGCCAGGGTGGCACGATCAGCGGCAACATTGACGGCGGTATCGGTTCCGACCTGTTCACCGCCAATGTTGCAACTGGCGCGTCGGGCACCGTCAGCCTCGCCAGCGTGACTGCGTTCGAGACGATCTCGAAGCTCGGGCTTGGAACCTTCACGCTGACCGGCGACTCTGCCTCGCCCGCCGCGACCGTCCTTGCCGGCGACGGCGGCAATGATGATGGCGTGCTGGTCTTTGACGGCACCACCGGCCTGAACGGCGACATTTACGTCAACGGCGCGATCATCCGCGCCAACACTGCGGGCGCATTCGGCACCGGCACGATCCATACCATTGATCCGACCGTCCAGTACGCAGCGACTGGCACCTATTCGAACAACATCCTGCTGTCGGTCGCGGGCGACGGCAGCCTCGATCCGACTCGCCTCGAAGCCTTGAACAGCGCGACCGCGACGCTGACCGGCTCGATCACGCAGGATCCGATGGTCGGCGATCAATATGTCACCATCGGCGGCGATGGCGCGATCGTCCTGACCAACACCGCCAATTTGTGGGCCGGGACTACCGCCATCGACAGCGGCGCGACCTTGCAGGGCGCCAGCGACACCATCTCGGGCGGCAACATCGTCGACAATGGCGCGCTCAATTATGTCCAGGTGTATAGCGGGACCGTCGCCCAGGATATCAGCGGCTCGGGCCGGGTCGGGGTCAGCGGGCTTGGCGCAGGCAATATCCTGACGTTCGCCGGCAACCTCACCAACAGCGGTATCAATCTCAACGACGGTTCGACCATCGCGATTGGCGGCACGGCCAATGTCACCAGCGGCGTTGCGGTGCTGATCAATGGCACCGGCGCAACCGTCAACGTACTCGACAATGCCTCTGTTTCCACCACCAACACGCCGGCCATCTTTGCCCCGGTCAACGCTGCAACGGTCAACAATCTGGGCGCGATTGCATCGACCAACGACATTGCGGTCAATCTTGCGGGCGGCGGCTTCATCAACAATGGGTCGGCGACCGACTCCAACGCGTCGATCACTGGCGGCTTTATCGGTGTCGCGTCGGGCAATGCCCTGCTGACCGTCGACAATTACGGCCTGATCCGCGGCACGTCGCTCGACGGGATCAACAGCCCGATTCTCAACCTCACCAACCGTTCGACCGGGCAAATCATCGGTGACAGCGCGTTTGGGGTGCGCGGAACGATGGTCACGATCGACAACGCCGGCCAGATCGTCGGCCGCTTCGCCGGTGTGCAGGCGGGCGGAACGATCGACCTGACCAACTCGGGCCTGATCGGCTCGGGCTACCTCAGCGGAACGACGTTCAGCTACTCCGACGGCAATGACGGCGTCCAGGCGTTGAACGGCGGAACGATCAACAACCACGCGGCCGGGCAGATCCTCGGCTCGATCAGCGGCATCTACACCACCGGCGCGGCGCTCAGCGTCACTAACGCCGGGCTGATCAACGGTGCCAACGCCAATGGCAATGGCGGCTTCGGCATCTACGCCAATGGCGGCGGGCTGACGCTCAACAACCTCGCTGGCGGCACCGTCAATGGCGCCACCAACGGCATCGCCGACCTCACCGGTAATGGCCTTGCCATTACCAACGCCGGCACGATCAACGGCGACACCGCAATCTTCAACCAGACCAATGGCGCAACGATCAACAACCTTGTCGGGGGGCAGCTCAGCGGCGTCACGCAGGCGATCGTTTCCAACACTGCCTTCACGCTCACCAACGCCGGTACCGTCCTGGGCACCAATGGATCCGCAGTGGTGTCCGACGGCGCGTTGACGCTGAACAACAGCGGTACGATCGACGGCGGCAACAGCGCCCTGTTCCTCAATGCCGGCGGTACCATCATCAACAGCGGCACGATCATCAGTCGCGGCGTTGCGGGGTTCAACCAGGACGGGATCAGCGTGTTCGGCACGTTGAACCTGACCAACAGCGGATCGATCAGCGCAGCGGTCAATGCCGGCGTGGTCGCGTTCGACGGCCCACTGACGGTCAATAATCAGGTCGGCGGTACGATTACCGGCGGCAACAGCGTGTTCGGCCATGCGATCAACGCCAAGGCGGGTCTCGATTTGACCAATGGCGGGGCGATCATGGCGGGCAGCGGCACCACCACTGCGGTGCTGGTCAACGGCACGTCGACCATCAACCTGCTCGCGGGGTCGACCACCAACGGCAACATCGTGTCGACCGGCTCGACCACCAGCGCACTGACAGTCGCCGGGTTGCTCATCGGTCGCTATGACGCGACCACCGGGGCTGGCATCGACACCATCATCCTCACCTCGACCGGCACGCTCGGCGGCGCCTTGCTCGGCTCGGCCAATGACAGCTTCACCACTCGCGGCGGCGTCATTAACGGCGCGGTCAATGGCGGTGCGGGCAGCGACGCGCTGACATTCGATATCGCTGGCACGATTAGCTACAGCGCCGGCCTGTTCAACGCATTCGAAACCCGTTCGAAGGTCGGCGCGGGGACGCTCACTTTGACCGGCACCGACGCGATGATTGCCGACTTTGCGGTCAACGCCGGAACCCTGATCCTGTCGGGCGGTTCGGCGCTTAACGACGGCGCGGCGTGGATTACCGCGGCGGGCACCACCACCCGCCTCGCCAACGCCAACGAACAGGTCCGCACCATCAGTGGTGCGGGCGCGATCGATCTTGGCGCTTACGCCCTGATCCTCGGCGGCAATGACACGACCAATTACGCGGGCGTGATCAGCGGCAGCGGCAGCCTCGCCAAGTTCGGCACCGGCGGCCTCACTTTGTCGGGCGCCAATACCTATACCGGCCTGACCCAGGTGTCGGGCGGAACGCTTCACCTTGGCGCCAACGATGTCATCGCCAACGCCAGCATCGTATCGGTGGCTTCGGGCGCGACCTTCGACCTCGCCGGCTTCAGCGATACCATCGGTGGCCTGACCGGCGCGGGTACGGTGGCGCTTGGCGCGGGACGCCTGACCATCGACCAGGCAACCAATACGGTCTTCAGTGGCCCGATTTTCGGCACCGGCGGCATCACCAAGCTTGGCCTTGGGTTGCTTAACTTGACCGGCGTCAGCACCTACACCGGCACGACGTTGGTCAACGCTGGAACGCTCGCCGTCAACGGCTCGCTGGCGTCAGCAGTCACCGTCAATGCGGGCGGCACGCTGGCCGGATCGGGCAGCGTCAACGGCCTGACCATCAACGCGGGCGGGATCCTGTCGCCGGGCGGAACAGTGCCGGTGATCGTGTCGAGCGGGATCCACACCCAGCTTGCACCGCCGCCGAGCTACGCCACGTTCACCGTCAACGGTCCGCTGACGTTCAACGCCGGCAGCTTCTACGATGTCGATATCGATCCGACCCAGTCGGACCACACGATCGTCAACGGCACCACCACGCTCAACGGTGGAACGGTGCGGGTCAACGCGGCCAACGGAACCTATAATCCGCTGACCATCTACACCATCATCCAGTCGTCGGTCGGGGTCACCGGGCAGTTCGCCGGGGTGACCGACAATCTCGCCTTCCTCGACACCAGCCTGACCTACACCGCCAACCAGGTGAACCTGGAGGCGCGCCGCAATAACATCATCTTCTCGGCGGTGGCGGCCAACCCCAACCAGGCCAATGTCGCCGATGCGCTTCAGTCGATCAGGTCCGGGCGGCTGTATGATGCGGTGCTGGTCCAGACTGCCGACGGAGCTCAGCAGGCTTATGACGCGCTGTCGGGCGAGATCCATGCGTCGACCCAGACGGCGATCTTCGGCAATCGCGATCGCCTGCAGGATGCAATGGCGAGCAACCGCCTGCGCACCGACGGCATGGGACTGTGGATCGATGCCGGGCGCAGCTGGGGAACATACGATCAGTCGATCAGCCGCGGTTACGCCATCGCCTCGAGCGACACCAACGACCTGCTCGGCGGTTTCAACTGGACCCGCGGCGCGCTTGGCCTGACCGCTGCTGGTGGCCGGGTGATCGACAAGCTCGAAGTCAATGAACGTGACAGCAAGGCCAAGGCCAAGAGCTGGTTGTTCGGTGGCCGGATCGCTTATGGAGCCCAGCTTGGCCTCCAAGCCGTCGCGGGCGGCAATTACGCCTCGCACAAGGTCTCGACCGACCGCTCGATCATCTTCCCGGGCTTCGCCGAGACCGCCTCGTCGAGCCGCAAGGGCGATGGCTATCATCTGTTTGCCCAGGTCGGATTCGCCAGTCAGATGAGCGGGATCACGCTCGAGCCGTTCGTCGGCCTGTCGCGCGATCGCTTGAAGCTCGACGGCTTGTCGGAAAATGGCGGCCTCGCTGCACTCGATGTCCGCTCGGCATCGCGCAGCCTGACCAGTGCCCAGGTCGGGCTCAAGCTCTCGGCACCGGCCAATTTCGGCTGGGGAACGCTGACCCCACGCACCAGCATCGCCTGGCAGCATGTGATGGGTGACCGCAATGGCCAGATGGACGCCGGCTTCCAGGCGGGCGGGCTTGATTACAGCATCACCGGCGCCGCGCTGGCCCGCGATGCGGCTAAGGTCGGTCTCGACCTCGCGCTTGACTTCGGCGGCGCGTCGGTCATTGCCGGCTACAATGGCACGATCGGCGGCGACGCCAGCCAGCACACCGCCAAGCTCGCCTTCCAGCTGCACTTCTAGTCGATCGAGCAGTTCGCATTCGCCGTCCCTTGCGATAGGGGCGGCGGATGCGAGCCGCCCGCCACTATGACGCGATCATCATCGGGGCCGGTGCCGCCGGTCTGTATTGCGCCGCAATCGCCGGGCAGCGCGGTCGCAAGGTCCTGCTGATCGATCATAATGACAGTCCCGGCGCGAAGATATTGATCTCGGGCGGTGGCCGTTGCAACTTTACCAATATCGGCGCGACGCACGAGAATTTCCTCTCCGCCAACCCGCATTTCGCCAAGTCGGCGCTGTCGCGTCACACCCCGGCCGATTTCATCGCCTTGGTCGATAAGCATGGCATCGCGTGGCACGAAAAGACCCTTGGCCAACTCTTCTGCGATGGCTCGGCGAAACAGATTGTCGCGCTACTGATGGACGAGTGTGCGAGCGGCGGGGTCGACCTCGCCTTCGGCTTCCCCGCCAGCGTCGAGCATCGCGATGGCCAGTTCCACGTCAACGCCGCCACCGCGCCCGCGCTGGTCCTCGCCACCGGCGGCCTGTCGATCCCCAAGCTCGGCGCGACCCCGTTCGCGTATGACACCGCGCGTCGCTTCGGCCTGAAGATCGTCGAGCCTCGTCCCGCGTTGGTGCCGCTCACACTGTCGGGCGACGAAGCCTTGTTCGCCACGCTCTCGGGAGTAGCCACCGAGGTCATCGCCCGTGCCGGCAAGGGCAAGTTCCGCGAAGCGGCACTTTTCACTCACCGTGGCCTCAGCGGTCCGGCGATCCTGCAAATCTCATCTTACTGGCGCAATGTCGAGGCGGTCGCGATCGACTTCCTCCCCGACCTCGCCCCCGGCTGGCTCCGCGACACCAAGCGCGCCGATCCGCGCGCCACGCTTCGACGCTCGCTCGCCAAGCACCTTCCCGCTCGACTCGCCGAAACCCTCGCCGACCAGCTCGCGCTGTCATCCGAGTTCGCCAACACCCCCGATCGCGCGCTCGATGCAGCGGAAGCCCGCCTCGCCGACTGGCGTTTCACGCCCAATGGTAGCGAGGGGTTCGCCAAGGCCGAAGTCACCATCGGCGGGATCAGCACCGCCGAATTGTCCTCGCAAACAATGCAATCGAAACGCGTCGCGGGGCTATACGCCATTGGCGAGGCGGTCGATGTCACTGGCTGGCTCGGCGGCTATAATTTCCAATGGGCGTGGTCGAGCGCGTTTGCCGCGGCGCAGGCGCTCTGACTCAACGGGTCGACAGGCCGCTTTCGACGATCGCCGACACATCGCGCTGCAGCTTGAGATAGGCCGCGCGCTTGCATGCATCGGCCAGACACGCCCCGCGCCGCTCGACGAAACCATTACGCGATTGCTCGAGCGCCGAGCGCTTTCGGGCGTCCCCGAAGCGCCACGACTGACCGTAAAACGCCATCACGAACTGGTCGAGCGCCGCCAGATCGGTCGTAACGGCGGGCCGAGCGGCGGGTAGCGGCTTGGCCGGCACCTTCGTCGTCGCGGCCGCAAGTGCCACCGGCTTTGGCGCGGGTTTGACGACCGCGACTGGCTGGGCTTTGGCTCGAATTGCCGGAGTTGGCGCCGCCATCGCCACCTTGACCACCGGCGGACGAAGCACCGTGTTCCGCTCGGCCAGTTTGGGCACAACCGGGTCGGCCAGCGCCGGGTCGGGGGGTGGCTGGGGGTAGAGATCAGGCAGCGGCTTCATCGCTGGCAATGGTTCCGCCTTCGGGGCGAGCGGCACTGCCGCGACGCGATTGACAACGGCGATCCTCGGCACGATGCGCGCCTGCGGGTCGTCCGCCTCGCGCTGGATTGTGGCGTCGGGCAGCCGGTCCGGCGGTGAAACCGGCCCCGATTGTGGTTGTAACATCATCCCGCCGGCCACCGTCAGTCCGAACGCGGCGGCGATCACCGCAGCCGCCGATAGCGCGCGCTTGGGCCGCTCGGCTAGTTCAGCGGCGGCTTGATCACGCGCCCGGCGCCGGTCCCAGTCATAATGATTACGCCGATCGAAATCGCCCAGCACCTTGTAGGCCGCGCCAATTGCCTGCGCCCGCATCACTGCCGCCGGGCTTGGATTTCGGTCGGGATGATATTCGCGCATCAAGGCAATGTAAGCGGCGCGAATCACCGCTGCGTCGGCGGTCGCCGGAACACCGAGAATCGCATAATGGTCTTGGTTCACTGGTCCGCCAGACGATTGATCGCCGCAGCCAGTGCCACATCGCGATCTGTCACCCCGCCCGTGTCATGGCTGGTCAGTCGGACGTCGACCTTGTTCCAGCGTGAGGTGAATTCGGGATGGTGATCGACCTTTTCGGCGTGCAGCGCGACGCGCGTCAGAAACGCGAACGCAGCCGAAAAATCGGCCAAGGCAAAGCTTTTCTCTAATGCCTTGCCATCGGCGCTCGCCGCCCACCCGTCGGGAATGTCCATTCGCACTCCGTAGCATCCGACGCCCAACCTTGAAAACCACGCTCCACCGGCGCAAGTGAGCGCCAAGCCAAGGAGTCTCCCCATGTCCACTACCGCCCCGCCCCAGCCATCGCTCGATCTCGGCCCGCTTGGCCTGGAGAATCCGATGCGCACCGACGGCTTTGAATTTGTCGAATATGCCGCGCCCGATCCTGAGCTGCTGCGCGCTCTGTTCACCAAAATGGGGTTTCCCGCGGTCGCGCGGCACAAGCGCAAGGACGTCACCCTCCACCGCCAGGGCGATATCAATTTCATCATCAATGCCGAACCCAACAGCTTCGAGGCGCAATTTGCCGCCGATCACGGGCCGTGTGCCTGCGCGATGGCGTTCCGCGTTAAGGATGCCAAGGCGGCGCACCAGCGCGCGCTGTCGCTCGGCGCGACCAATGCGCTGACCGATATTCAGGCCGGCGAAATGCCAATCCCGGCGATTGAGGGGATTGGCGGATCGCGGCTCTATTTCGTCGATCAATATGGCCAGGACGGGTCGATCTACGACACTGACTTCACCTTCTTCGACGGCTGGCAGGAGACCATGAAGGCGGCCGATTCGCACCTGACTTACCTCGATCACCTGACCCACAATGTGAATCGCGGCAACATGGCAACCTGGGCCGATTTCTACGAGAAGCTCTTCAACTTCCGCGAGATTCGCTATTTCGATATCGAAGGCAAGGTCAGCGGCCTGTTCTCAAAGGCGATGACTTCTCCGTGCGGCAAGATTCGCATACCCTTGAACGAGAGCCAGGACGACAAGAGCCAGATCGAGGAATATCTGCGCGAATATAAGGGCGAGGGGATCCAGCATATCGCGCTTGGGAGCGACGATATTTACCAAGCGGTCGATATCCTCGGCGCGCGCGGCATTCCGTTCCAGGACACCCCTGACACTTATTATGAACTGCTCGACGAACGCATCCAGGGCCATGAGGAATCGCTTCCCGAGCTCGAGAAACGCAACATCTTGATGGATGGCGCCCCGACCGAGGGCCAAGGGCTGCTGCTGCAGATTTTCACCCAGAATGTGATCGGCCCGATCTTCTTTGAAATCATCCAGCGCAAGGGCAATGAAGGCTTCGGCGAGGGCAATTTCAAGGCATTGTTCGAGAGCATCGAGTTGGATCAGATCCGCCGGGGCGTGATCTAAGCCTTATGTCTCAAGCCTTCATTTGCGACGCCATCCG